>CAZUXQ010000296.1:0-2341 GCA_964624425.1 uncultured Sutterella sp. | reverse complement strand
GGAAGAGCAGAAATGATGAAGGCGGAAAGAAAGAGAAGTTGAAAAAGCCTCAATCCGCAGTTTTTCTGCAAGGCTGTCCCAATCCGTCAAAATGCATTGAGCAAGACGCGCCTGGTGCGGCTAATGCGTTCAAGAGGAGCGGCAAATCCCAGTGCAGGGGACGCCGCAAGTCCGCCAACGGCGACAAAGGCTTCAATCAAGGCGAACCAAAGACTGAATGAAAATGGCTTGATCTTCGACTGATCAAGCCATTTCTTTAAAAGGCAGCCAATGATAAAAAAGAGAGCGCTCACTATTGCGAAGCTCGTTCCATCAAGAGATCCATAATCCTTCTACGGTCTCGCCTACTGCTGCACCGTCTGTTTCTTCATCGAGGATTACGACGGCATTCTGCCGGAAGAGACTGGTGAGCATCGCGGAGCTCTGAGACTTCGCGGGCGTGAACGCATAGATGCCGTTTTCGAAATGCACGGCGCCGCGAACAAAGTCGCGGCGGCCCTTGCGGCCGCGGATCGACGCGGCAAGGCGCATCGCAAATTTGGAACAGGGCGCATTGCCGTTTGCCGCAAGATAGAGCGCTTCTCGAAGATAAAGCGTTGCCGACATGGCCGCCGCCACCGGATTTCCCGGAAAGGCAAAGAAGTACTTGAGCGCTTCGCCGTTGTTCATAACGCCGAATGAGAAAGGTTTTCCCGGCCGCATCATGATGCTGAAGCGCTCGATATTGAAGCGCTCGGCAAGAATCTGAGCGGTGAAGTCTTTGTCGCCTTCGCCAACGCCGCCTGATGTGAGGATGATGTCGTTCGCTTCGAGCGCGGCGTTGAGTTTTGCAATCTGCTCGTCGGGATCATCTGGAAGGATGCCGTAGTTGACGGTCGTGGCGCCCCAGCCGGAAGCGAGCGCTGTGAGGAGGTGCGAATTGGCATCGTAGATTTTGCCTGCGGCGGACGATGCTTCGCCTGCGCCTGGTGCGACGAGTTCGTCACCCGTTGAGTAGACTGCCACACGAATTTCTCGACAAGGAAGCGTGCCGTAGCCGAGACTTGCCGCAAGACCGATGGCCGCAGCATCGAGCATCGTGCCCGCTTTGATGACGACGTCGCCTTCGGCGATTTCTTCGGCTTTCAGCCGGATATTGGCCTTAGGCTTGACGCTCCCGACGGCAAAGGCAATATGGCCTTCAGCTTCTTCGGCAAGGCGTTCACGCTGAATAAGCGTATCGTGTCCCTTGGGTACTGCACCGCCCGTCATGACCTTGACGGCTTTGTCGGCCGCCGCAACGCCTTCAAAAGGATGGCCGGCGAAGGAAGCGCCGACAAGCTTTAAATTGAGAATGTCTTCTTTGCCGCGTCCTTTGAGAAGCGAACTATGGAAGGAATATCCGTCCATGGCCGACGTATTGAAGGGCGGTACGTTGACGGAACTGCGAATGTCGGCGGCCAGGAAGCGTCCGAGCGCTTCATCAAGCGGAACTTCAATAGTGCGGCCGGTTGGACGGATGCTTCGGCGAAGGATGTCGTAGACTTCCTCAACCTTGACGAAAACTTTCTCAGGCATGTTCGCTCCGGAAACAAATATTAAAATAGTGGATCAAGGATAGCGAGTTGTCGGCAAAAGGCAAACAAGTATGGCGGAAGGTGCACAGCAAATTTCAGCGGCTATTGACCCCGACAGTGTGACGGCGCTTATTTTTGCGGGTGGTCAAGCGAAGCGCATGGGCGGCGTCAACAAAGCGATGAAGCTTCTGAACGGGCGGCCCATGATTGAGCATGTTCTCCATTCTTTCGACGGCATTGCTTCAAAGATTGTCATTTCCGCCAATCGCGACGAAGCGATTTTCTCAAAATACGGTGCCGTTCTCAGGGATGCCTTCAAAGGCTTTCCCGGTCCGCTCGGGGCTCTCGATGCGCTGGCGATGACGGAGGTGTCGGCGCAGTGGATATTGACGACTCCCTGCGATGCGCCGTTTGTCTCTGCGGATATCTGGCGGCGGCTTATCGCGGCGGCCGAGCATTCGCTTCGTGCTCAAGAGAGCGGCGCATTAGGTTTTGTGCCTATTGCAGGCGGCAGACGCCAAAGCACTTTCATGCTTCTGCACAAAGACGCGCTGCAAACTGTGCGGCCGTTCTTAATGCGCGGCGAACGAAAGCTCGGACTTTGGCAGGAAGAAGCGGATTTTTGCATGGTGCCCATGACGAGCGATATGGATTCGATGTTCCTCAATGTGAATACGCTCGAAGAGCTTCAAGCTCTTCAGAAGAAGGCGTGAGTCAGGATCGGCATAGTGCATAAGGGAAGGAGGAGCATTCTGCATGTGCATGACCGAGGAGGGATGGCGGGC
>CAZUXQ010000295.1:0-2357 GCA_964624425.1 uncultured Sutterella sp. | reverse complement strand
AAAACGCGCCGAAAAAGTATCAGGGCATGGACCGCTACGAATGCCGCAGCGCCGTGATCGAAGACCTGAAGGCTCAGGGCCTTCTCGCGGGCGCGAAGGAGCACAGGCACATGGTGCCGCGCGTCGCCCGCACGGGCGAAATCGTCGAGCCGATGCTCTCCGAACAGTGGTTCCTCGCCATGAGCAGGCCCGCTCCCGAAGGCTCGCTCTTCCCTGGAAAGACGCTCGCCGAAGAAGGCCTCGAAGCCGTCGAATCGGGCGCCGTCAACATCTTCCCGGCCGAATGGCGAGGCGTCTATCGCCAGTGGCTTGAAAACATTCAGGACTGGTGCATCTCGCGTCAGCTCTGGTGGGGTCATCAGATTCCGGCCTGGTACGACGAAGAAGGCCGCATCTACGTCGCCCGCACGGAGGCCGAAGCGCAGGCGCAGGCCGGCGAAGGCGTGAAGATCACGCGCGACGAAGACGTGCTCGACACCTGGTTCTCTTCGGCTCTTGTGCCCTTCTCCACGCTCGGCTGGCCCGGCGCGCAGTCGGGTCCGGACAGGCCGGAAAAAGCCGCGTTCGGCCTCTATCGCCCGAGCACGGTTCTCGTGACGGGCTACGACATTCTCTTCTTCTGGGTGGCGCGAATGGTCATGATGACGCACCACTTCACGGGCCGCATCCCGTTCAGGGACGTGTACATCCACGGCCTCGTCCGCGACGCCGAAGGCAGAAAGATGTCGAAGTCGGAAGGCAACACGCTCGACCCGCTCGACATCATTCAAGGCATTGATCTCGAAAGCCTGATCGCGAAGAACACGAAAGGCCTGCGCCAGCCCGAAAAGGCCCCGATCATCGAAAAGAAGCTGCGCAGGAACTACCCGAACGGCATCGCCGCTCACGGCGCGGACGCGCTGCGCTTCACGATGGCCGCGTACGCAACCCTCGGGCGCAGCGTGAACTTCGACCTGAAGCGCGCGGATGGCTACCGCAACTTCTGCACGAAGCTCTGGAACGCCGCCCGCTTCGTGCTGATGAACGTCGAAGGCAGAGACTGCGGCATCGGAGCCGCAGCCGGCAGGCCGATGGCGTTCTCCTTCGTCGACCGCTGGATCAAGAGCGAACTCAACCGCACGATCGCCGAAGTGCGCAAGGCCTACGCCGACTACCGTCTCGACATCGCCGCCAACGCAATTTATTCCTTCGTGTGGAACGAATACTGCGATTGGTACCTTGAGCTCGCCAAGGCGCAGCTCAATGGCGGCGACGCCGCCTGCCGCGCCACGCGCAATACGCTTGCGTCAGTGCTTGAAGCGGTGCTTCGCCTCGCCCACCCGATCATCCCGTTCATCACGGAAGAGCTCTGGCAGAAGGTCTCCCTCGCGGCCGGAACCCGCACTGCCGGCGAAGAAGCTTCCGTCATGATCCAGCCCTATCCGGAATACTCCGAAGCGGCCGACGACGAGGAGGCCGAAGGCGCCATGCGCATCGTGAAGCGCATGATCGACGCCGTGCGCAACCTTCGCGGCGAGATGCGGCTGCCGCCCTCGCAGAAGCTGCCGCTCCTCATCTCCGGCCCGGCCGAAACGAGCGCGGCCGTCGCGCCCTACCTCCAGACGCTCGCCCGCCTGCAGTCGGTCGAGCACGTCGAAGACTTGGATGCCGTCTCGAAGGAAGCCGTCGCTCCAGTTGCGATCGTCGACGACTTCAAGCTCATGCTCAAGGTCGAAATCGACGCTGCCGCCGAACGCAGGCGCCTCTCGAAGGAAGCCGCGCGTCTCGCGGGCGAGGCCGCCAAGTGCGAAGGCAGGCTTTCGAACGAGCGCTTCGTCTCGAAGGCCCCGGAAGCGGTCGTCGCGGCCGAGCGCAAGCGCCTCGAAGAGTTCAGGAATCTTCTTGCGAAGGTCGGCGAACAGCTTCAGAAGCTTCCCCAAGGCTAGCGCGCAAAGCGGCCCCTGCAAGGCTCTGAAGGCATTGCGCGGGCCGCCCCCAAGCTTCGGTCTTCTGAATTAGAGAAGCCGTGCGGACGTCGCGCTTCTCGCGGCCTTCTCCTTTCCGAAAAGCCGGGGGAAAGGCTGCGCAGGCATGGTTCCTGCGTCCCGCTCAGGCGCTCGAGTTTTTCTTCCGGCAGGCCGGCACGCCGCTTTCCCGAGCGGCCGCGATCAAAAAGCGGCGCCTCCAATTTCTCGGAGGAGCCGCTTCATTCAATCTTCAGCCTTCAGCGGATCAAGCCTCGGCCTTCTCGACAGAAAACGCAAAGGACTCGTTGCGGCGGTCGCCCGCATCCACGCGGACCGTATCGCCGGGCGCCGCGCGGCCTTCGAGAAGCAGGCGCGCGATGCCGTTCTCGATGCGGTCCTGGATCGCGCGCT
>CAZUXQ010000294.1:0-2361 GCA_964624425.1 uncultured Sutterella sp. | reverse complement strand
GCGTCCGATCGGACGACGATTCAGCTGAGTTCTGAATGCAAATCCTTCGACTTTTCTTTTCGAAGCGGATTTTGCTGCGTGATCATTGCGTTCGGGGTTCGTCGAAGGCAAGCCGCTTTCTTTCGATTTGCCGCATCATGCGCTTTCTGTCGATGGCGGCTGTTTTCTTGTCATGCAAAAGGGTGGTTTCGTGAGCATCGTGCTCGAAGTTCTTCTCGCCAACATCGCAACGCGCGCGCTTGCTGTCGGGCTCGCTGCCTGGCTCTCCTGCAAGCCGCTCGCAAGGTTTGCCGATGCGCTCCTCGGGGCGGCCTGCGGCTTTCTCATCGCTGTGTCGCTTCTGCATCTCCTGCCCGAAGCCTTCGAATCGGCCCAGGCCGACGCGCATTCGCTCGGGATCGCAATGCTCGCCGCCGTCGTCGCCTTCATCCTGCTCGATCGCTTTGCCGAGAGCGGCCATGCGCATGGGGGAATCGTCATGGGCGAATCTTTTCGACGCACGGCCGCAGCGCCCATTCTCGCTGGGGCGGCGCTTCACAGCTTCGTCGACGGTCTTCTGGTTGCCTCGAGCTTCATGCTCGACGCCAAAGCGGGCTGGCTTGTCGCGGCGGCCGTCTTCATTCATGAGCTTCCGCAGCAGTTGGGCTGCCTCGTCATTCTGAAGCACGACGGCTTTTCGCATCGGCGTGCCGTGGGACTCTGCACCTTCATTGCCTGCCTTGCTGTTTTGGGCGGCCTGGTCGGCTGCGCCGCGATCGGCGCAGCCGAAAAGCTGATGCCTTATGCGCTTGCGATGTCGGGAACTTCCTTCCTCTACATTTCGCTCTTCGGCCTGCTGCCCGAGGTCTTTCATTTCGGCGCGCATGCGGACGGGAGTGCGGCGCATCATGTTCGCGCATCCTTGCGGAACCGCAGTCTTCGTCAGTGCCTGATGCTCGCAGCGGGCGCGCTTCTGGCGGCCGTTCTTCTCGGCTTCGGGCACGGCCGCGAGCGCGTTGATGCGCATGATGGCCGCGGCCAAGATGCGCATGTCGAACTTCAGATCGACGATCACGGCTGCGCGCAGAGATCTGCTTTCGCTTCTGAAGTAAAATGCGGCCGTCGGTGCTGAAGATTGTGCTCGCCGGACAGCCTGGCGCTTTCGGAATGCGGCCCGCGGCGGCCGGCTTGACCGCTTCGTCGTGGCTTATGAAGCGGTCGTGGTGGTGCGCGTCGAGAACGCGAAGTCCATGCGTCTCAAAGCATCCTTTTTCAGTGCAGGAACGACGCGTTCCTGCTCGTCTGGCGCTTGCTGAAGCCCGGCGCAAAGGGAGGAAGCCGGGCGATGATGCGCGAGCCGATCCGGTCTTCATCATGGCTGCGAACGCTTCGGAAGAAAGATGGAAGCCGGAAGTTTGCCTGCAGCAGCGCAGCAGGCCGTCGAAAGCGCCTCAATTGGATCGACGCGAGCGGAAAAATGAGAATGCTGTCCGTCTTTAGTGCAGTGAGGCCGATTCGAGAAAGCTTCTCGGAATTCGCTTTCCTTGACTTCGCGCGGGCGGACGCAGGCCGCCTTAAGTTGGCGAAGACGCCGGCGCCGCTAAAATTCTCTTGTTCGGAATTCTGCAAGTCCGAGGCTTGCTTTTCTCAAATATAAAAAAACAATCATGTCCATTGCCGATACTCCCCGACCTCCGGTCGAGAGCCTTTCCTTCGAGGAAGCGCTCGACGAGCTTGAAAAGCTCGCCGTTGACATGACTTCCGGCAGCGTCTCGCTTCGCCAAAGCGTCGAAGCGTACGATCGCGGCGCGGCGCTTCTGAAGCACTGCCGCAATGAGCTCAAGTCCGCCAACGAAACCATCGACCGTCTTCAGAAAGAAGCCGCCGAAAACGAGGCCGAGTAGTCCATCAGCAGAAAGCGGCAGCGACAGCGCGCAAAAGGATTTTTCGACATGCTGGCCTTTAAGGAATGGGCGCAGGAACGCACCCGCCATTTCGAGTGGTTCGCTGAGGAGATGCTCCCAAAGCCCGGGCGCGAGCCCAAGCGTCTGATCGGCGCCATGCGCTACTCCGTTCTCGGGGGCGGCAAGCGCGTGCGGCCGCTCCTTTGCTATGCCGCCGGGCTTATTTCGGGCGCCTTGCCCGCCGTGACGGACTATGCAGCGCTTGCGATCGAACTTATTCACTGCTACAGCCTCGTGCATGACGACATGCCGGCGATGGACAACGACACGCTGCGCCGAGGCCGTCCGACGACGCACGTACAGTACGGCGAAGCGATTGCGATGCTTGCGGGCGACGCGCTTCAGACGGAAGCCTTCTGCGTGCTCGGCCGGCTCGATGCCGACCCCGCCGTCGGACTGCGGCTCGTGCAGACGCTTG
>CAZUXQ010000293.1:0-2364 GCA_964624425.1 uncultured Sutterella sp. | reverse complement strand
GGCCGCTGTCGAGGTCGAGCCGCACTTGGAAGCTGCGTCCGGCAGGCGCACCCGGCACGGTCTGCACGCAGTCGAGGTTGACGAGCTTTGCTCCAACCGCTTCGGCCGCAAAAATAACTTCCCCCGTGCTGCCGGCTGCGTTGTCGGTCGGAAAGTCTTTGTATTGCGGCGCGAATTTCTCAAGGAGCGGGCGGCTGGCCGAATAACCGCCCGCAGCGAGAATGACGGCTTTCTTCACTTTAATTTCAGTCGGCATGACGGCTGACTTCCGGCCGCCGGGAGCTGGTACGGCTCCAACGCCTTCGATGCGGCCCGTTTCCGAATTGCGAATGAGTGATACGGCCATCGTTTCCGTTCGGATTTCGCCGCCGAGCTCTAGGAGCTTGCCGGAAAGCGTTCGAATATAGCCTTGTCCTCGCGGCAGCGTCGGCTTATGGCCTCGCGGCCATTCAGCGCCCCAAGTCGTTACGACTTCCGGCAGGAATCTCATGCCGAAATTTTCAAGCCAATGAATGGTAGGAAGAGCCTCTTCGACAAAGCGTCGCACGACCTTGGGATCGCTTCGGCCGCCCGAAGAGGAGAGCGTCTGCTCAAAGTGCCACTCAACGGAATCTTCGATCCCCATTGGCTTCTGTCTGTCAGGATCCGCAGCATTGAAGAGACCGCTCGCGCGGAGGGTGTTTCCGCCGATGATCGGTTGCTTTTCGATCACGAGCACGGATAGACCCTGTTCGGCCGCTGAGACGGCTGCGGCAAGGCCGGCGCCGCCGGCGCCCGCAACAACTACGTCAAAATTCTTGCGCTCGAAAATTGCGGCCGGTGCCGTCGTCGGCAGGAGAAGAAGCCCGGCCGCGGCGGTCAGGGATTTCAGAACCGTGCGCCGCATGGCAGCTTCGTTCGAGTTCGAAGTACGAGATGAAGTTCCGCGCAATGCGCGTTTGAGATTCTTTTGATGGCGTGGCGTCATGACTGCAACTCCGATGAAGCGGAGCCGCGCGAGGAAGTGCCGAGCTCGTTTTGAAGCGTGATCATGCGGTGCAGCAAGTCGGCGATCTCTACCGGCGCTCGCACGTCGAGTTTTGCGTAGAGGGACGAACGGCGGTTGCGAACGGTATCGTCCGTGACATGCATGATTTCTGCAATCTCTTTGCTCGAGAGCCCTTTGGCAATAAGATGCGCCGTTTCTGCTTCGGCGTGCGTCAGACTCTGCCAGTCGGCCTCCAGCGCCTTGAGTTCGGCGCTTTTGGCGGCGCGGTCGGCATCGAGGCTGCACGCTTTCTTCAGCGCTTCAACAAGCTTTTTCGGGCGCGGCGGCTTTACGAGAAAATCTACGGCTCCGTTCTGTACCGCGGCAACGGCCATTTCAATGTTGCCGTGAGCTGAGAGAAAGACGATCGGCAGCGCGATGCCTTCGTGCTTCATGCGGTTTTGCAGTTCAAGGCCGGACATTTCCGGCATGCGCACGTCCAAAAGAAGACAGCCCGGAACAGTGAAGTCGTCGAGCGATAAAAAGGCCTGGGCCGACGGATACGCCTTGACTCGCAGACCAGCCACTTCAAGAACGAAGGAAAGCGATGCACTGACGGTCGGATCGTCGTCAATGAGGCGGATTAGCGGCGGGAGCCGCATGGAGCGGACAGAAAGAGTCGTCATGTCGGTTGCAGGATGCCGGCGGCCGGGGGCCGCTGGGAGTGAGATTGGATGCTGCGCGGCCGTCCGAGACCGGATCTGCCCGCGGAGCGGTTGCAGGCTGCGCGCAGTTGTCGTTTGCTGCAAGAGGCAGCGTGAGACCTGCGCATAGGCCGTTCGATTCACGACGGTAGAAGAAAAGACGTCCTCCGTGCGCTTCTGCAATGGATGCGGCTATTGCCAAGCCGAAGCCGAGACCTTCCGGCTTGGCGCTTTCGGTGAGTCGGCCGAGCGTTTCGAATTGAGCGTCTGGGAGTTTCGGGCCGTTGTCGATGACGACAAGCCGCATTTGTCCTTGCGTCTCATCGTTCTCGAGCACGATGTCGATCCTCGGACGCGGCGTCAGGACGGGATCGGATACGGCCGCCGCGGCATTGTTGAGAAAGTTCACGACGATCAACTGAAGTTCAAGCGCATCGCCGGCAACGACAACAGGCTCTGCTGGCATCAGGCGCTCCAGATTTTGCGGCATTTTGGCCGCCTGCGAGTGGCGAACGGCTTCGTTGACGATCGTCTGCATCACGACGTGCTTGTGCTGCGGCGCATGCCGTTTGGCCGCGGATCTGACGCGGTCTACGATGACGGCGGTGCGGTAGGCTTCATTGATTGCCATGTCAAGCGCATTCGAGATGCGCGAGGCGTCAGAATCATCTTTTGAAGCGCGCTGCGAAATCA
>CAZUXQ010000292.1:0-2394 GCA_964624425.1 uncultured Sutterella sp. | reverse complement strand
TCGGCTAACCGGAGTTGTTGGATGAAGGGCTTCCGCAAGGAGGCCGTTCGCCGTTATTAAGTAGTCTGAGAACTGGCGGGATCCGAAAAGGCGTATGGGCGGCGTTTATCGGATAGGATTTTTTGCTTTTTTCTTGATGTATTGAGTGCCGGCTAAGCACCATAGGCATCATAAAAATGCTGGCGGCTTCAGGCAGGATTCCCGTTGGAAGAGGGGACGCAGACTTGCCGTGCCGCTCACGGCATCGTGCGTGCCTTCTCAGATCCGCACCTCGCGATGTTGAATCGCCACGGGGACGACGGCAGCGGTTCAATGCTCATGCCGGCTTTGCCAAAGGCGCTCAAACCTTTGAGGTCGAAATAATCCGTCAACGGTTTTTCTACGTATTGACAAAGCATGGCCTCCGATCTGCCTTCGGGCGGGTGCGCAAGCAGGTGCATTTTCGGCTGAGAAGCCTTATCAGGCGATCGTCTCGAAAACTCTCAGTTCTGAGACCTTCTTGACGCCGAGCTTTTTGAGAACTGCCGCGCGGTGAACTTCCACGGTGCGCTGTGCGATGCCGAGGCGCTCGGCGATCTCGCGGTTGATTCTGCCTTGGGCGAGAAGCCGCGCGATTTCTTTTTCGCGGTCCGTGAGAAGCGCGAACTTCTCGAGAATTTCGCCCGGATAGGCGCGGCCGCTTCGCTTTGAGAGGTTGAGAGAAGCCGCATAAGCGATGGCTTTCAGAAGACGCTCGTGGTCAACGGGTTTCGCAATGAAGTCGACGGCGCCGTACTGCATGGCGGCGACGGCCATGTCGATGTCGCCATGGCCCGTGAGGAAGATGATCGGCAGGTCGATGCAGCGCTCGGCCATGACGCTTTGCGCCTCCATGCCGCTCATGCCGTGCATGCGGATGTCGAGAATTGCACAGCCCGGCTCAGACGGCAGGTCTTCGACGAAGAAGCGCTCGGCGTCCGAAAAGTCCGCAACGCGCCAGCCTTCTGTTTCAAGCACGAAACGCAATGCGTCGCGAAGGGCATCGTCATCGTCGACGATGCGCACGGTACAGGCTTTCTGCGCTTCGAGGAGCGCTGCCGGAGATATTTCAACGTCCTGCGGTCTCATTGTTTGTTCCTTCGTTGTTGTCGGAAGTGTTCTCGGTTGCGGCGGGCAGTCTCACGGTCACAATCAAGCCCGAGTCTTGGCCTCTCGCAAAGCGCATGCGTCCGCGTTCGCGCTCGACGATGCCCCGCACGATGGCAAGCCCAAGGCCAAGCCCATGCGGCTTTCGGCTCGGACGCATTTCGGAGAGCGACGCGAAGTCTTCGTCTGAAATGCGCGGGCCGTTGGCTTCGACTCGGAGTTTGACGCCTTCGTCATCCTTTTGCACGGAAACTTTCACGCAGCCTTTCTGTCTCTGCGACTTGACGGCGTCGAGAGCGTTCTTGAGAAGATTGAGGACGACGAGCTCGATGTCCAGCGGATCGGCATGCAGAAGAGCGGGTTCAATTGATGCTTCTAAGCGAACAAGATTCGTCGGATAGCCTGTTTTCTCAAGGTCATTCACCGTACGGGCGGTGATGCTGTTGAATCCTTTCGGGCTTGGCCACATCGGCCTTGCCGTAAGAGCACACGCGCTCGACGATCTGATTGACGCGCTCGGCCTGATCGGCCGCTTTGCTGATTGTGACCGCGAGAACCTCGGGCGTTGCCGTACCTGCAGCCACACGCTTCTTGAGTCCGTAGACGTATAGCGAAAGTGTCGCCAATGGCTGACGCACTTCATGCGCGAAGATCGAAGAGAGTTGCGAGATCGCGCTCGCGCGCCCCATGTTGGCAATGCGGTTGTTCGCGTCCTGTGCTTCTTTTCTGAGGCGTTCCTGCTCTTTCAAGGCAGCTTGGAGCGCTGTGGTTCTCACCCGCACGAGATTCTCGCTTCGCACGGCGTGGAGAATGAGCCCGAGGATGAAAAAGAGCAGGAAGCCCGTCTGCGTGCCGTATTCGTCGAGGAAGCGCTCCCAGGTCCAGGTTCTCAGATATTCGTATGGGCCAAGCTTCAGATCCTTGAAGAGTTCGGAAACAGCCGTGAAGTCCGTTGCGATGCTCCAGTAAAGACCGTCCGATCCCTGCGGCGGGACTTCGAAGAGAAGCTTCGTCACGAACCGCGAAATGCGAGGGTCGGTGCTGGCTGTAGCGCCGACAGTCCACGAAGGGTAGAGCGGCGTCGAGCGCCGGCAGGCTTCGCCTGGTTCGTCTTTGCGGTTGATGACGCGGAACCATTCGGCTTCGTCAGGGTGCTTCGTCAGCCAATCTTCGAGAAAGCACATGCGGAAGAAGCCCACGTCGGCAGCCCCCGACTTGAGAAGCGGCAGAGCGTCTTTCATTGCATCGTCGTCGCCCAGGAGGATCAGG
>CAZUXQ010000291.1:0-2406 GCA_964624425.1 uncultured Sutterella sp. | reverse complement strand
CGCCGCTGAAGCGCTCCATTGCCCGCAGGAAGCTTTGCGTCAAGCCCATGCGGTCTGCTGCCTCCCGGGGCTTGTCGATCCAATCGAAATAGCTGTTCTTGATGCAGACGGCTTGGTCCCGGAGCGGCCCATTGGAAATGCCCGGCCTCTCGAGCCAGGGTTTTCTGAGCCGCGAAATGCAGAAGTCCTCCGCAGGCCTGCTGTCTGTTTGCTTGCGCGGCATCCGCAAGGCTTGGACGCTGCAGGCGTACAAAAATTGGATGCCGAATCAAAATCCGCGCTCAAAAAAATCCCCGCAGCATCGCTGCTGCAGGGGCATGCTCAGTCCTTAGTCCCTTGTCTGAAAACGCTTCGGACGCTTTAGTGCTTGCGGTCCTTGTCGCTGCGCTTTTTGTCGTCTTTGCCCGGATCCTTCTTCGGATCCTTGCTGTTCTTGTCGTCCTTGCGCTTGTCGTCGCGGCGGGGAGCGTCGGCCGCCCAGGCCCGAGGAATAAGCGCGGCACCGCCGGCAGAGAGGAGGCCGATAAGAAGGCTGCGTCTGGAAGTCATGTTGCACTCCTTGAAAGATGTTCCGACAGTCAGGCGTTCTATGCGCCTGATCCATATTTTCATAGTCGTCCTCGAAAAGGAAAATGACAAGAGGAAAAACCTGCAGAATGTTTGAAGTCGGCGAATGAAATGAAACAAAAATTTTCATCTTCGAAAAAAAGAAGATGCGGCATGCAAGGCGAAGAAATGCAGTTCGGCGGGAGTCGAAATGCCTCAAGAAGGCGATTGATTCTGATAAAGACGCCCAATCGAGGAATGACTGGCGAAGCGCCGATGCGGCAGGCGGGCTGGTTTATTCATCAGAGAAGTTTTGCTGCAATTTCAAGCGGCCGGACGCGTTCATTTTGAACCCGCAGGCAAGGAGCCGGCATAAAGGCGGCACTCCTGCGGGGCACTTGCAGAACATGCAACGCCCGCAATCCTTCATGCCGGCTGGAGCCGCGAATTCGAAGCTGCGGAGGATCAAGCCGCAGGCGCACTTGCCGGAAGATTTCAAAAACGGCGTGCGGATTTGCAGCCTTGACGACTGAGCCGGAATTTTCAAAGAAGACCGAATTTGGTTCGGCTTCTGCGTTCTTCGACATCAAAATGCTGGAAAATTTATTGCAGTCGATCTTGATGCCGTTGATCGAGGCTTTGCCGCAGGCCGAAAAACTGTCCGCCGCGGTGCGCTTGCTGAGCGGATGACCGCGGCCGGCATTGGCGCATCTCCCGGACGCGTCCGTCCCAATGCTCGGAGTCGGGCATTTTCCCGGGGCGGGCAGGAATCCGGCTGCCCGCGGCGCGCCGGCAGGACCTGCGCGCGTTTGTCCGCTTCCATGCCTTACCCTCTGCAGGGTCGAGCTTCTTCAGCGCGCATGCTTTGCCCGCGTCGTCTTCGCGATCTTTTCCTTCGCCGTCTTTCAGAACAAATTCGTCCGGAATCGCTTGCCGCTTCGCGGCCCTTGTCTGTTTTCCGGCGCCGTCCGGCCTTTCTTCCTCAAGAGGCCGGGCGGCTGCCTTGACGCTTCAGCGAGCCTTTTAATTGGGCAGCTGAATGATGAGAAGCGGCAGATTTGTCTTTGCGCCGATGTGCATGGCGGTCGAACCGAGCACGCAGGCCTTGAAGCTGCTGCTGCCGTGCGAACCCATGACGATGATGTCGGCGTGTTCGGAAGCCCACTGCGGAATGCGCACTTTCGGGCTGCCGCTCAGAGGCTTGGCGCTCACCTTGATGCCCGCTTCGCGGATGACGTTCATGGCGGGCACCGCGGCGGACATGAAGAGCTGCTCTTCGGCCGAAGGGGCGGGCGGCATGTGTTCGGGCGAACTGAAGTCGAGCGACTCGTCATTTTCGAGACGGTCGTAGTCGGGCTTGCAGCTGATGACCGTCACGGTCGGATCAGCGCCGAAAAGCTTCGGGTGTTCGGCGATGAATTTTGCGGCGGCGATGCCGTAGCGCGAGCCGTCGACGGCGAGAGCGACGCGCAGGTCGTCGGGCAGGTTCGCCGCTGCGGCTTTGCCGTGAACGAGAAGAATCGGCGTGCTGGAGTGTTCGAGCACGGAGTTCGAGACGGATCCGAGGAAGAGGCTCTTTATCGGAGAGAGGCCGCGAGAGCCCATGACGATGAGGTCTGCGTGCTCGTCCTCGGCTTCTTTGGCGATCGTGATGCCGAATTCTCCGTAAAAGACGACGCGTTTGCATTCGAGGCCGGCCGCAACGATTTCAGGCTCAAGCTCTTCGAAAACCTTTTCTCCCGCAGCGAGAAGAGCCGCTTCGACATTCTCGATGCCGTTTCTCGCAATCATGCTTTCGGGGACGGGATCTCTGACGTTGAGGAGTTCGATCGCCGGCTTCTCGGTCATAAGCGACTTTCG
>CAZUXQ010000290.1:0-2409 GCA_964624425.1 uncultured Sutterella sp. | reverse complement strand
TACCGCGCGAACGTCTACCGACAGGATACGATTTCGGGCGCGTACATTCTGAAGAACCGCTTTCTCAAGGCAAAGCTCGGAGAACTTGGGCTCGACAACGACGATGTCCGGGCCGACATCATTGCGCACGACGGTTCCGTCCAGCACCGCGCCGACATTCCGGAAAGCGTCAAGGCGGTCTTCAAGACAGCCTTTGAAATCGATCAGCGCTGGCTCGTAGAACTGGCGGCAGACCGCCAGCCCTACATCGACCAAGGGCAGCGCCTGAACCTCTTCTTCCGCCCGGATGTCTCGATCGCGTACCTGCATGCCTGCCACTTCATGGCATGGAAGCGAGGGCTGAAGTCGCTCTACTACAACCGCTCGGACAAGCTCCGAAAGGCCGACCGCGTGGGCGTTGCCGCAGAGCTCCAGCCGTTGCTCGAAGAAGGACCGGCCGCTCGGTGCGCCGCCGCAGGCGAGCCCCGAATCGATCTTCTCGCAGTCGCAGACGACACGGCGTGCCTTGCCTGCGAAGGCTGATCCGAAACATGCACGACGCAACCTCAAAGAACCTCCAAGACGAAACCGCAATGACTACCGAAAACGACAAGAACCGTCCGGCCGAGGCGCCTGCTCATGAAAAAGGCCTTCTTGCCGGACGCAGCGCCTTCAAGCCCTTCGCCTATCCGTGGGCGCATGAAGCCTTCATGCAGTCCGAACAGATGCATTGGCTCTGGACCGAAGTTCCAATGATGGAAGACGTGAAGGACTACCGCACGAAGCTCACGGACGATGAGCGCGACTTTCTCACGAAAATCCTGCGCTTCTTCACGCAGGGCGACATCGACGTCTCGGGCGCCTATGTAAACTGCTACCTGCCGCGATTCAGGCAGCCTGAAGTCCGCATGATGCTCTCGTCCTTCGCCGCGCGCGAAGCAGTTCATATCGCCGCCTATTCGCATCTCATTGAAACGCTCGGACTGCCGGAATCAATCTACAACGAGTTTCTCGAATACGAAGCCATGGCCGACAAGCACGACTTCGTCGAGCGCATGACCGAAGAGACGCGCGACCTCGCCGCGCAGATCGCGGCCTTTTCGGCCTTCACCGAAGGCATGCAGCTCTTCTCAAGCTTCGTGATGCTTCTGAACTTCACGCGCAACGGCACCATGAAAGGCATGGGCCAGATCATCGCCTGGTCGATCGCCGACGAGACGCTTCACACTGAATCGATGACGAAGATCTTCCGCGAATACATCCGCGAGAATCCCGACCTTTGGACCGACGAGCTTAAGGCGAAAATCTGCGGCATCGCCGAAACGATGGCGGGGCTTGAGGACCGCTACATTGAACTTGCCTTCGGCGTGAGCGACATGCGCCGCCTGAAGCAGACGGAGGTGCGCGGCTACATCCGCTACATTGCCGACCGCCGCCTCATGGGCTTGGGACTCAAAGGGATTTTCGGCATCAAGAAAAATCCGCTTCCTTGGGTCGATGCCATGCTCGGAGCGACGCTCACCAACTTCTTCGAGAACCGCGTCGTCGACTACGCCAAAGGCGCGCTCACGGGCGACTGGGCGGATGTCTGGGGGCAAGCGCACTGAATGCCTGCCGCAAGAAAAACCATTTCCTCGGAAGCAGCATGACCGAAAATCTCTCCCCTCCCCCGCACGCCGTCGACAGCACGGAAAAGAAGATCCGCCGCTTCAACCGCCTTCTCACGGGCGTTCAGGGCATCGCCCTCCTTGCCATCGCCGCGGCGACTTTGGTCGGAATCGTTGAAGCCGTGCAGTCGATGTTTGCTGCCGGCAGCGTCGAAATCGGCGGCCTTTTGATGCTTTTCCTTTACGTCGAAATCCTTTCAATGGTGAAAGATTCGCACTTGGGCACGCGCGACATTCCGATTCATACGCCGATCGCGCTGGCGATCGTGGCGGTCGCGCGCTACATGATGGTCGACCTAGAGCATATTTCGCCTACGCTGATGCTCTACGCGTCGGGCGCCATTCTCGTTCTCGTGATCGGCCTCAAGGTCGTAAGCACGATTCCGAAGAAGGAGCGTCAATGATGCGCCTTTGACAATGCGGCGCAGACCGATCGGGCAGGAGGGGCGGCGGCCGCACCGCCGCACGCAGCGGACTTCCTTCAGACTCATCGCGACCGGCGCATCGACCCGCGCCGTTCCGCACGGTTCCGTCCTTCCTGCCGCAGCCTCTGCCGGCTTCCCGAAGCAGGCTCTGCACCGCAGTTCCTGCGCCTCGGATTGCGGACGGCTTCGGGCCTTGTCCTGCTCGGGCAGACCCGACCGCCCTCGAATGCCTGATGCGGATCCTGTTCGCCGGATCGGCGGCCTGCCTCCTGCTTCCTTCCGGAGGGAGCCCTGCTCTCGACCGTGCGCCTGGCGCCCATGCCCCGCGCTCGGGATCT
>CAZUXQ010000289.1:0-2435 GCA_964624425.1 uncultured Sutterella sp. | reverse complement strand
CTTCGTCCATCGACATTCCTAACAGCTTGTTGTCAGAACTTGTTCGGCGACCGTGCCTGCCTATATGGGTGCGAGGCCGCGCATCGAAATATACAATTGTATCAGTTTGGTTTTGGCTCCTTGAAATTTGGCTCTAAAATGCTTGCTTTTCAAGATCGCCGCCTTCAGCTCGAACCTCAAGACGGATCACAGAGGACCGACCGATGCTGCGCAGCACAAAAAGCGTTTAAACATGCAGATCGACACCCTGATTGAATCCCGCTGGATCATTCCCATCGCGCCCAAGGGCATTGTGCTTGAAAACCATGCCGTCTCCGTTGCCGACGGCAAAATCGCCGCGATCCTTCCGATCGAGGAAGCGCGCCAAAATTTCCAAGCGGCCGAAACCGTAATGCTCCCCGACAGCGTACTCATGCCCGGCATGGTGAATCTGCATTCGCACGCCGCCATGAATCTCGTTCGCGGCCTCGGCGCCGACTTGCCGCTGATGGACTGGCTCACGACGAAGATCTGGCCCGCCGAAGGAAAGCTCATGAGCCCGAACTTCGTCCGCGAAGGCGCTTATCTTGCCGGACTAGAAATGGCCGCTGGCGGCGTTACGACGACATCCGACCACTACTTCTTTCCGATCGATGCCGCTGAAGGCCTGCGTGCCGCAGGCCTGCGCTGCGCGACTTCAGCCTTCATCATCGGCTTTCCGTCGGCCTGGGCCAAAAACGACGTCCAATACCTCGCCCGCATGGAAAAAGTGCTCGACAATTTTAAGGACGATCCGTTCGTCAAGGTGACCGTTGCGCCGCATGCGCCTTATACGGTGAACGACGCCTCGCTCAAAGCCTGTGCCGAACTGTCCGAAAAATGGAACGCGCCTATTCACATGCACGTGCATGAAACAGCGGGAGAAGTGTCGGATTCCATCAAGCAGCACGGCATGCGTCCGCTCGAGCGCCTCAAGAAGCTCGGGCTCGTGAACGAACGCTTGATTGCCGTTCACAGCGTGCACCTCAATGACGAGGACATTGCGATGCTGGCCGAAGCGCACGCGTCGACCTGCCACTGCCCATGCTCGAACCTGAAGCTCGCTTCGGGCTTTTCGCCCGTCGCCAAGCTGATGAAGGCCGGTGTCAACGTCGGCATCGGCACAGACGGCGCCGCATCGAACGACAAGCTCGACATGCTCGGGGAAACGCGTCTTGCCGCCATGCTTGCCAAAGCGGTAGCCAATGACACGACGTGTGCGACCGTCCACGACATGCTTGAAGCTGCTACGCTCGGCGGTGCTCGAGCGCTTCATTGGGAAGACCGAATCGGCTCGATCGAAAGCGGCAAGGAGGCCGATCTCTTCGCCGTCAATCTCAGCTCGATCGATGCACTTCCAGTGCAGGATCCCGCCGCGCAGCTCCTTTATGCAGCGGGCCGCGAACACGTCACGCACACCTGGGTTGCCGGAAAACTCATCGCCAAAAAGCAACAAACCGTAACCTTTCCGCAGGCGCCTCGGAGCCTTAATCCAGCCGCAATTGCAGAAAAATGGCGGCTCATGCTTTGAAGTTTCTTTGTCCGATCTCAAGGAAAACTAGGAATTTCGAGACTCTGCGCGCCGATCTGTTCGGGTTAAGCCTCTGAATCAGTATGCTTTTTGCCTTTAGAATAGCACCCAAGAATCCTAAAGGTATTGTTGACTTCTTTTTCCGACAAGCTAAAAGGATCGAGTTTTTGGATGACCTTTCGGTGCTGTCTTCCTTAGGGCGCACATCAAAAATCGTCCAACCTGTCTTTTAAGGGAACAAAAAAATGAAGACTTCCGCGAAGATTGGCAGCCTCGTCGCTGCTGTGCTGATCGCCGTTTCTGGCGCTTCGTTTGCCGATGAAATTAATCCGTATGTGCATTCCGCGTCGGGAGACATCGTCAAGAACAGCACCGGCCTTTGCTGGCGCACGGGCTTCTGGACCCCAGCTTTGGCTGAAGCCATGGGCGTGAACGGCGCCGGCTGCGCCTGCGACGCCGACATCCTTGACGCCGCCGCCTGCAAGCCTGCAGAAGAACCAGCTCCCGTCAAGGCTGCCGAAAAGGTGACCTTCTCGGCCGACATGCTGTTCAACTACAATCGTTCGGACCTCAAGGATGAAGGCAAGGCCGTACTCGATGACCTCGTCTCCCGCATCGCCGGCGTTGACATCGAAGTCATCCTTTCGACAGGCTACGCTGACCGCATCGGTTCCGACAAGTACAACGAACGCCTCTCTGCGAAGCGCGCTGAATCCGTGAAGGCCTACCTTGCCTCCAAGGGCATCGACGCTTCCCTGATCCAGACGGAAGGCAAGGGCAAAGCCGACCCGGTCGTCAACTGCCCGAACCCCTCTCGCGGCGGTCAGATTACAAACTTCCGAGAACTTGTCATGTGCTTGGCCCCGAACCGCCGTGCTGTTGTCGA
>CAZUXQ010000288.1:0-2439 GCA_964624425.1 uncultured Sutterella sp. | reverse complement strand
GACGAGCTGAATCATGAGCGCGAAGGTCGACGCCTCGGCAATCGGCTGAAAGCTGCTCCCGAGCTTCATCATGCGTTCCTTCATGGCGCGCCCGAAAGGCAGCGACGCGGACAGCGACAGGAACGGATAGCTGAGCGTCTCGGCGAAGTCGAGACTTGTTTTCCCCGCTTCAGCCGCATTGCGCACGAGCGGATGCGTTTCGGGCGCGATGACGACGTGCTGGTCTTCGAGGATCGGCACGACCTCAAAGTCGCCCGCTTCGCGAAACGTTTTCTCAAGTCCGAAGGCGAGATCA
Source organism: uncultured Sutterella sp. (assembly GCA_964624425.1). Taxonomy (GTDB): domain Bacteria; phylum Pseudomonadota; class Gammaproteobacteria; order Burkholderiales; family Burkholderiaceae_F; genus Sutterella. The sequence goes on along the minus strand of CAZUXQ010000288.1, from coordinate 2,144 downwards.
ATCGTGCCAGCGCGCAGCGCGTCGACGGACTCGAACGACCGCAGCTCCTCAAAGATGAAGCGCACGCCGTGGTCGGCCAGAAAGCGCCCGGCTGCAGGAAGCAGAATCGACTGCAGGCCGGCGCTGTTCGATCCGATCCTGAGCGGCACGCGTTCCGTTTCCTGGAAGCCTGCCATCGAGGTTTCGAGTCTTGCGGCCTTGTCGAGCACTTCCTGTGCGGGGCGCCTGAGCGCAGCGCCTGCAGCCGTCAGCGTGAGCCCCCTCGCCTCTCTGCGAAAAAGCCTCACGTTGAGTGCGTTCTCGAGCTTTTTGAGCCGCAAGCTGAGCGCAGACGACGTAAAGGGCAGCACTTTCGACGCGGCCGTCAAATTGCCGAACTTGGCGAGCGCAATGAAGATTTGAAGATCAACGAGATCGTAGCGCGACATGAATGCACTTGAGGAGGCAATGCCGGAAAAGCAAAGACCGACATTCCGTCTCCGAAAAGACTTGCCGTCGGTCTCAGTGAGTCTGAAGAGCTCGAAATCGGATTGCGTTCGCCGCAAGATCAAAAGCCTGCGGCGAACGTCAGCCGCGCAAAGATCACATGCCGGCCACCGGCTGCTTTTTCATGAGAAGCTGCGTGATTTCGGAAATGCGCGCGCGCAGTTCGCGGCGGTCGACGATCAAGTCGATCTGGCCGGTCTTCAAAAGAAACTCGGCGCGCTGAAAGCCTTCGGGAAGCTTTTCGCGAACGGTCTGCTCGATGACGCGCGGACCGGCGAAGCCCACAAGCGCCTTCGGTTCGGCGATCACGATGTCGCCCATGAAGGCGAAGGACGCGGAAACGCCGCCCATCGTCGGGTCGGTGAGAACCGTCACGAAGGGAAGGCCGGCCTTGGCCAAGCGCGCGGCGGCTGCAGTGGTCTTCGCCATCTGGAAGAGCGACACGAGGCCTTCCTGCATGCGGGCGCCGCCCGAAGCGGTGAAGACGACGTAGGGGCTGCATCGCTTGACGGATTCGTCGACGCCGCGCGCGAAGCGCTCGCCCACGACGCTGCCCATGGAGCCGCCCATGAAGCCGAACTCAAAGGCTGCGGCGACAATCGGCTGGCGGCGCAGTTCGCCGGCCATCACGATGAGAGCGTCGACTTCGTTCGTCTTTGCCTGCGCATCGGCGATGCGCTTCGGATAAGGCTTGCTGTCGATGAACTTCAGCGGATCCTTTGCGCGGATGTTCCCGCCGATTTCGACAGCCGTGTCCGGATCAAGGAAGCCGAGAAGACGGGTGCGCGCGCCGACGCGGAAGTGATGGCCGCACTTCGGGCAGACCATCAGGCTCTGAACGAGCTCTTCGGTGTAGAGCGCCTGATCACAGCCCGGGCACTTCGTCCAGACCCCTTCGGGAACCGGACTCTTCTTGGGCGCCGCTTCTTCTTCGCGCTTGATTTTCGGGAGAATGTGATTGATCCAGCTCATTGGAAAACTCGTGGTGATAGACGGGAATTCGGCGTTCGATTATAGAGCGCCGGGCGAATCGCAAAACCGGAGCGAAAACCCGCTTCTTCGGTAGAACTTTCGGCGGAGCGGCCTCACGCCGGCGCTTTCCCGGCATCGAATGCCGCGCCGAACGGCCCCACGGACGACTGCGGAATGTCGATGCCCGGGTAGCCTGCTCCCGTGAGATAAAGCCCGCTCGGACTGAACGTGGGCGCAGCGATCGTGCGGTTCCTCGCTTCGAGCACCTCGCGCATCCATTCGACGCGCTTTCTGCCGACGCCGACATAGATGAGCGCGCCTACGATGTTGCGCACCATGTGCTGCAGGAAGGCGTTTGCGCTGATGCGAATCCCGACCAAGCGGCCGAGGCGCACTATGGACAAATCCGTCACCGTCCGCACGGGCGTGGCGGCTTGGCATTCGGCTGCGCGGAAGCTCGTGAAGTCGTGCGTGCCGACAAGGCAGCGCGACGCGTCGCGCATCTTTTCGACGTCGAGCTGCCGAAAGACCCAGCCGGTCAAATCGTGCAGCACGGGCGAGCGAACCTGGTCGTTGAGAATCCAATATTCGTAGGTTCGCGACCGTGCGCTGAAGCGGGCATGAAAGTCGTCGGGCGCGACGCGGGCCCAGCGCACCGAGACGCTTTTTGGGAGAAATGAATTAAG
>CAZUXQ010000287.1:0-2466 GCA_964624425.1 uncultured Sutterella sp. | reverse complement strand
GAAGCCGGCAGCGCCGCGCGCATTTTTACGGGTGCTCCGATTCCAACGGGGGCCGACACGGTTGTGCCGCAGGAAGAAGTTGAAAGCGACGGCAAGACCGTCACCTTCAAGAAGGCCGTGAAGCTCGGCGCCTGGGTGCGCCGCCGCGGCTCTGACGTGGCCGTGGGCAAAGAAGTTTTCCGCTGCGGCGACCGTCTGACGCCCGCCGTGATTGGGCTTCTCGCTTCAATCGGCCGCGCCTACGTCAAGGTCTATCGCCGTCTTCGCGTCGGAATCTTCTTCTCTGGCGATGAACTCGTGCAGCCGGGCGAACCGCTGCCGCCGGGCGGGATCTACAATTCGAACCGCTTCATGCTCCGCAGCCTCTTGACCACGCTCGGCTTCGAGGCCATCGACCTTGGCAGCGTTCCCGACAATCTCGACGCCACGGTGAGCGCCTTCGGCAACACCGCCGAAGCTGCAGACGTCATTCTCACGACCGGCGGCATGTCCGTGGGTGAAGAAGACCACGTGAAGCCTGCCGTTGAAAAGCTCGGCCGCATCGATCTCTGGCGCGTGAAGCTCAAGCCTGGCAAGCCTCTTGCATTCGGTGAAGTGAAGGGGGTTCCCTTTATCGGGCTCCCCGGAAACCCCGTCTCAGGCTTTGTTGTTTTCCTTATGATGGCGCGTCCCTTCCTGCTGCGCCGCTCCGGCATGACCGACGTCGACATGTTCCCGCAGATGATTCGCGCGGACTTCGATTGGCCCAAGGCGGGCGACCGCGAAGAATTCGTGCGCGTGCGCCGCAACACCGATGGCGGCCTCGACATCTATCACACTCAGAATTCGCAGGTGCTGTCGAGCTGCACCTGGGCCGACGGCTTGGTCGACATTCCTGCGGGCAAGATGATTCAGAAGGGCGAAATGGTGGCCTACTATCCGTTCTGCCAGTTTTTTGCCTGATTAGCGACGAAAGACTCATATTCATACGACATGAAGGTCAAAGTGCTTTACTTCGCGAGCCTTCGCGACAAGATCGGAATCGCCGAAGAAATGGTGGAAGCGCCGGGAACGGAAGCTACTTTGGGCGCGTTGCGCGAATACCTCGTTGCGCGCGGAGATCCCTATGCTTCTGCTTTTCAGAACCTGAAGCGCATCCGCGGCGCTGTCAACCAGACGATGGCTGCAGACGATTCGGCCGTGAAAGAGGGCGATGAAGTCGCCTTTTTCCCGCCGGTAACGGGCGGTTGATTTTTAAGGCAAATTAGCTATGCCCAACACCAAGATCCGCGTGAGTCCTGAAGATTTCGACCTCTCCGAAGAGCTGAGAGCCGTTCAGGCTCGTTCACCTTCAGCCGGGGCAGTCGTTTCCTTTGTGGGCGTCGTGCGCAACAAGAATGACGGCGCGATCGTCTCCTCGATGACGCTTGAGCACTATCCCGGCATGACGGAAAAGGCGCTCTCCGAAATCGCTGAAAGGGCAAGAGGCCGCTGGCCCCTTGAGGACATTGTGGTGATTCACCGCGTCGGACCGCTCAAGGTCGGCGACCAGATCGTTCTCTGCCTCACGACTTCAGCGCATCGTCAGGCTGCATTCGAAGCCTGCGAATTCATCATGGACTGGCTCAAGACTGAAGCGCCTTTCTGGAAGAAAGAAGAAACGTCTGAGGGCGCCCGCTGGGTCAATGCCCGCGAGTCCGACGACAAGGCCAAAGCAAGATGGGGACAATTCTGAAGAACGAAGGCGGGCCGCTTTGACTTGTAATGCCGGCTCTGCGATCAGTCGCTGGTCTCCAGACATGCGCAGCTGTTCTTCGAAAGCTCGCCGGCAGTTCACCCGGCACACCGAACCTCTTCTTCGCCCGATGCACGCATTCCCGGATCACGGGAATGCCGCCAGCCATTCTGCGGCAGCTATCCGCCCGGCAAGGAGAACGCCTCAGGGCGTGAAGAATTTGTCATGCCGAATCCTGCCGAAACCCGCATTCTGGAACTGTCCGGGGCAGACGCGGTTTCTCCGGCAAATCAGGGGAACAGGTCTCGGCACAAACACCCGTCATGGCACCGCAGCCGCAGTCTGTGCGTGCGCAAGCACTTCTTCTGCGCTGGTAAAGTATTCTCCTGCCGCGAAAGCCTTCAGCAGTAATTCCGGAGTCGGCAACTTCCGCCAGTCCGCAAGATCGAGCAGTGCGTAGACCGTCATGGCGGATACAGGTCTCCCATAGCGTTCTGCGCACTCAGCCAGAGATTTTCTCACGCCATACGCAGACTGCTGAAAGCCTCCGGCGATGTACAGAAAGAAATCCGACTGTGCATCCGGACGCAGTTCCGTCTCGCATTGCCGATAATAGCTCCCCAGCTTGCCTTTTTCCGTGATCGGAAAACCGTATTTCGCCGTGGCCTTTGTATCGGCAAACCCTCCTTTTGCCGAAGAAGACGTTCCGATCCAGATGTTTGGACAAAAAAAAAAAAAAGGAAATCGTCAGA
>CAZUXQ010000286.1:0-2490 GCA_964624425.1 uncultured Sutterella sp. | reverse complement strand
TCTCACCGTGCCCTTTACAGTTTCTCCGAGCGCCGGAGCCCAGGCTTCCACTTCGGATCCTTCCTGAAAAAGCGGAACCAGGGTTTCGCTCACGTAGAAGTCGAAATACCTGCGGTTCGTTTCAATCCGCACGGCGGATGCTCCGGCATTCACCCAGTCGCCCGGCTGGTAGTTGACGGCAATGATCTTTCCGGATTCAGGCGCTCTGAGCGTGAGGCGCTTCTCATTGACGCGAAGCTGCGCGAGGTCCGCTTCGGACTGCCGGATGCCGGCTTCCAGCGCTGCAATGGCGTTGTCCCGGTTTTTGATTTCCATTCTCTGATTGGCAATTTCAGCGAGCGTCATTCCGTCGGCGGAACCCGTCCTGCGAAGACGCGCCGTTTCTTCCTCCGTGGCGCCAATCGCGGCCGAATGAAGCGCCTTTTGGGCGCGGATCAGCGTGTTCCTGGCGTCGGTCAGATTCGTTCTTGCCTGATCGCAGTCGGACTGCGAGACGCCGCCCGTCTTGTACAGACCGGAGGCGCGCTTCCATTCGCTCTCTGCAAACGCGAGCGCAGCCTGGGAAGAGCGTTCGGCAGCCAGAAGCTCTTCAATAGTGCGCCAGGCAGTCGTTTCCGCGAGATTTGCCGCATGAACGGCGATCTCTTTGGCCGCCTTCGCCTCTTCGAGAGAAGCCCGTTCCTGCGAGAGCACCGCTTCGAGCCTTTCGAGAGCAATCGCCGTGTCCGTGGGATCAAGCGCCAGGAGTTCGCTGCCGCTCTCCACGCGGTCCGCCTCGTCGGCGACGCGCCGGATGAGTCTTCCGCTCACGCCTTCAAAGGCGACGTCGACGACGTCGGCGGTGAGGATGCCCGTTTTCAAGGCTTTCGCAACGGCATCCGCGTCGCTTCGCCCGCCGAACGTGACGAGCGCGCCGCTCACGAGAATCAGTCCGGCGAAAATGCCGATCGTCTGGAGTGTGCGCTTTTTGAGATCGGCGGGAATGGATCGTTCAGGAGTCTGCATGGTCATGATAAAAAAGTTGGCCGGCTAAATGATCGAGCTGAAAAAAAAGTTGAAAAGCCGTTTCGAAAGGAAGATTCATTCGGCGCTCATTTCCGAATCCGTCAAAGGGAGCAGAACGCTGTGCCCGCGAATTGTCTCTGGCCTTGCGGGGTTCCGGGCGGGAAGGTCAGCCGGAGGCCGGCACGGCGGCATCGAGACTTTCAAGCATTTTTCCGAGAAGCTCGTAAAGACGTTCCTGGTCTGCCCTGCTCAGCTTGGCGGTTGCTTGCGACACCTGCGCAAAGTGCTTCGGAAGGATGCTCTCGAGCTCCCTACGACCCTTGTCCGTGAGCTGCACGGTTCGCGACCGCTGGTCTTCGCTCGAGCGCTTCATTGCAATGAGCGGCTCAGGCGCATCAAGCATCCGCTTTGCCATCACGGAAACTGTTGCGTTCGAGACGCCGATTCTTTCCGCGAGCTCCGTGATGCTGCAGACCCCCTGGACATAAAGACGAACGAGGAGGATGAGCTTTCCCTCCGAAATGCCGTTCCGCACACTCAGCTGCGAGAAGAAATGCTCGCGAATGAGGTCGGACACGGCATTGAGACGGATGACGAGCTCCAGTCCGGCGGCCTTTTCTTCGTCCACCGGATGGCCCGGCGTGGCAAGGCGCTGCAGGATGGTGCGGGTGGGGAGAATTCTTTTTCGAATGTTCATTATGGGAAATCTCTTAGCCGGCTAATTATATCGCTGCGCGGAGCAAAATGATTCGGGCGGAAAAGCGTCTCTCAGGGAAAACTGCTGGAAAAAGGCGATAAGGGATGAGGCGTGCAGGAAGCGAAAGCGGGGCGGCGACAGATCGCAGGGAAGGCGGACGGGCGTCCATGCACCACGCTGAATTGGAAGAGGACTGCGAGCGCCATCATCCAGATCGGCGGCGTCGCGACGGAAGCAGGCATGGTTCCTGCGGCCGCCGTTGCAGCGAATTTCGCGTCGGCATGGCGAAATTTTGCAGGCACGGCAGCCTGCGTGATGCAGGGCAGCGATGCCTGAATGACGCAGTCCTGCGCATAAAGGAGCGAAAGGCCGAAGAACTTCGCGGGACCCGGGCAGACGAGCGGACAGAAAACGAAGCAACCGAGGAAAACCAGCGACAGGTCTTTGTCAAACTGGATGTTCCGGAGCCCGATCGAATGAATCATGATGCCGATGAAGACGAGCGCGAGCTGTCCCGCTCCCGGCGAGCGCCTCTCCGATCCAACATCCCCAACATCAGAGACGAACGTCCAGCGCCGCAGGCATCTCTTGAAAAGGGAAGCAGCCATTCTAATTTTCTATTGCTTCGCTCATCCCCGCCGTCCGCCCCTGCAAAAAGTTCGACGGCATCCGTCCTCATTGCGGACGCCGCCCTCGCTTCGACAACGGCAACTGCGGCGCCTTGGTCCTATTGCCGACTCCCGCTTCGCGAAGCAGTTCGACTTTGCCGTCTCCTGGACGGCCTCCAG
>CAZUXQ010000285.1:584-2497 GCA_964624425.1 uncultured Sutterella sp. | reverse complement strand
AGGTTTCAGTCGGAGGAGGCGAAGCTTCCCCTTAAGGTGGGAGGTGGGGGGGAGTTTTTCAGTATAGAAAATACGCGAGGAAAGCACTCTCTCTCTTTTTTTAGGGGCGGGTACGAATATCCCGAAGAGAATTCTTCAGAAGGCCGGCGCCGCTGAGACAGAAACGACGCCGGCGTCCTCGCGCTCCTGCCTGACGACGCTGTCCGTATCCGAGATTCGTCAGACACAAGACTGAAGCATCGAAAGATTTCCGCGAGCATCCTCCAAAAAAGGGGCGCTGCAGAAGCCGCCTTCAAAACGGCTTGGTAGCGCTCCATTTTCGAAAGAAGGAAGCTTACTTCTTCTCGTGACAGCCGGACTGTCCGCAGGGTTCAAACGTCTCCATATGATGGCATCCGAAAAGTAGTTCACATCGGCTTTTTTGGGGCTTCCACCCCGGCGCGAAGCTTAGAATCATGGCTTGCATTTTTCATTTGGGTCTCCTTGCGGGGGGCAGGCAAGCTTTCCGATTCTCTGGCCGATGATGTAGTCCCGCGTGAGCCAGCGTTCGAGATCGTGACAGTTGCGGGCATGCGGCATGAAGTCGATGCCGCTGATTTGCAGTCGGTCCTGAATTTGGCGGCGCACTGGGGGCGAACGCTTCCCAACCAACAGTGCTGGCTAATCCACAAGCGAATAAAATGGAATTCGCTTGAAACCCGCGGCAGGCTTGGCTTTCTGCGGGTTTTTGATCGAAAATTTTCCGAAACTCAGGAGTTCCAAAATAAGAGTTCAAAAAATGCCGGGGCAATTCGGGTTCGTCCGACTCTGCTTTGGCGCAAAAAAGCTTCCGGGCATCACCGCAGATGATCCTCTCCAGCGTCTCTTTCAGTCATTCATGGGAATGAGAGCCGATTTTTTCGGACATGCTGAGTTGGGCAAAGCAAATTCATCCAAAGCATCTCGACTGGAATTGCCGCCATGGCTTTGCCCCGCCGCGTACGTCTGAAAGGATTCAAGCTCAATGCCGTTCGCCTGGCCGCAAAGCCGCGCGCAGCAATGCCGACGCGCTGAACAGGCACGCTTCGCAGCGATCCGGAAGTCCTCGTCCGCGCCTTGCCGCGGCGGGGACTTTGCTTTCGGCGTGCTTGAATTTTTCGCAAGCGGCAGCATCCCGCCGCACTACGGCGAAACGGCTGCTTCATCATTTCGTCATCGGGCCTTTATCGAATCTTCAAATCCGCTGCACGGTCTTGTCACATGCGCTTTTTAGAGTTCTTTCTGCAATCCCGCTTATCCCAAGGCGCTGAATGCGCGCTTTCAGCATCCGCTCGATGCGCGCTTGCGCCCGCTCCTCAACTTAGGAAGAACTGAAATGAACGCTATGAAGCTTGCCGCCTCAGCCGCGCTTTCTGCCGCCCAGGTATCCGCCGCGGATGCCGCTCAGCCGATGCCGGCGGCCCAGCGCGCCGCTGCAGGCGACTTCACCGCTTGGGGCGGCGCGCGCCGCATCACGACCGATCAGACGGAAATGCTGCGCGCCTCGCTCAGCACGAAGACCGCCAAGAACGTGATTCTGCTGATCGGCGACGGCATGGGCGACAGCGAAATCACGGCTGCGCGCAACTTCGCTTACGGCGCGCAGGGAGCTTTCCCCGGCATCGACGCGCTCTCCATTACCGGCCAGTACACGCACTATTCGCTCGACATCAAGACGAAGAAGCCCGACTACGTGACGGATTCCGCCGCTTCGGCCACCGCCTGGAACACGGGCGTCAAGAGCTACAACGGCGCGATCGGCGTCGACGTCTTCGGCAAGTCCCATCAATCCCTGATCGAGCTCGCGAAGAAGGCGGGCAAGGCTGCGGGAAACGTTTCGACCGCAGAGCTGCAGGACGCAACGCCCGCAACCGCCTTCGCGCATGCCGCGCAAC
>CAZUXQ010000285.1:0-574 GCA_964624425.1 uncultured Sutterella sp. | reverse complement strand
GAGCGAACGCTGCCCCAAGGAAGCCGCTGAAAACGGCGGCATCGGCTCCATCACCGAGCAGCTCATCAAGGCGCGCGTCGACGTGACGCTCGGCGGCGGCATGGCCTCCTTCAAGGAAGCAGGCAAAGCAGGCGACTTCAAGAACAAATTGCTCCTTGACGCTGCGCGCGAAGCGGGCTACCAGATCGTCACCAACACGAAGGAAATGCTGGCGCTTCAGTCCGCCGATCCGTCCCGTCCAGTGCTCGGCCTCTTCTCCGAAGGCAACATGCCCGTTCGCCTCAAGGGCCCGCAAGCCCGTCATTGCGGCAACACTGAACTGCTGCCCGTCGTCTGCGAGAAGAATCCCGACCGCACGGTCGATCATCCGACGCTCGCTCACCCGCTTGTCTTTCCTTCGAAGGCAATAGGATAGAAAATAAGCGAAAATATCAACGCCTTGCAGTTTCTCAGGGAGAACGGCGGAGAAATCCTGCCCGTTCGAATCCATGCAAAGTGTGTGAAGAATGTAGGAGAGGGAAATGAGAGTGACTGCGAGGAATTTGACGACGCTGCCGAAGGGCGTCCACACGCT
>CAZUXQ010000284.1:0-2521 GCA_964624425.1 uncultured Sutterella sp. | reverse complement strand
CAGTTTTTTTATTTTCAAGCCGGCATTTTCTCGAATGCTCGGGCAAGACCCGAAAAATCAGCCTCGAGCATTCTTGAATGCATTCCTTCGGCGCGCATCTTCGATGCGGGGCCGACAATGCTTCAGAGCGCTCACGCACCGCGCAAATGTGCCATATTATTGGCGAACTGCATTTCATTCGGCTCGAGCGCCCCGTCGGCGCACGGCCGGATTCGCCGGCGCGGCGCAAGCCCGAGGCGAAGGAACGAACGACCAAATTTTCGGAATTGCCTATGCGCCCTGACCCCTACAGCCCTGAAACGGACGACGAAGAGGAAGAACATCAAGGCCCGTCGAAATCGCAATTGAAGCGCGAGCAGCTCGAACTCCAGAAGCTCGGCCGCGAAATGACGAAGCTCGGCGGCGAACAGCTCAAGAAGGTCGGCCTTCCCGAAGAAGTCTACGACGAAATCGTCGAATACCGCCGCATGAAGAGCTTCGGCGCGCAGCGCCGCCAGCTTCAGCTGATCGGGAAGAAAATGCGCGGCATGGACGCCAAAGCCGTCCGTGAAGCGATCGACCGCGCCACCGGCGAATCCAAGGCTGCCGCCGCGCTCCTGCACCGCTGCGAAAAGCTGCGCGGCAAGATGATCGAAGACGACGATGCCGTGAAGTCCTTCATCGACGAACATCCCGGCATCGACATACGCAGGCTTCGCGAGCTCGTGCGCGGCGCGCGCAAGGAGCGCGAAGCGCAGAAGCCCCCGAAGAACGCCAGAGCGCTCTACCGCATGCTTCACGAGCTTCTCGACGACACGCCCGTTCTGACGGACGAGCCGCCGGCTGAAGCGGATGAAGAAGACGAACCTTAAGCTTCTGCCGCCGGAAGAAGCACCTGAACACGCAAAAGGACAACGACGAACCATGAAGCCGCCGCGCACTGCTGAAAACGAATTGATTCTTGGTCTGGTATCGGTCTCGGACCGCGCCAGCCAAGGCATTTACGACGACAAGGGCATCCCGACGCTCGAGGCCTGGTGCCGAAAAGCGATTGCGACGCCCATCAAGATCCACAAGCGCCTCATCCCGGACGAACGCTTCGACATCGAGAAGACGCTGCGGGAGCTTGTCGACATCATCGGCTGCGACCTGATTCTCACAACGGGCGGCACGGGTCCGGCCCGACGCGACGTCACGCCCGAAGCGACGCTTGCCGTTGCGACGCGAGAAATGCCGGGCTTCGGCGAACAGATGCGCGCCATCTCCGGGCACTTCGTGCCGACGGCAATCCTCTCGCGTCAGGTTGGGGTGCTTCGCGAAACGCCCGACCACGCCGCGCTCATCATCAATCTTCCCGGCCAGCCCAAGGCAATCGCCGAAACGCTTGAGGGGCTCAAGGACGAGAACGGCAAGAGCGTCGTAAACGGCATATTCGCCGCAGTGCCTTACTGCATCGACCTGATCGGAGGCCCGTACATCGAGACGGACGAAACGGTCGTGAAGGCCTTCCGTCCAAAAAGCGCGAGAAAGCCCAATGCCAAGACGCAGGCTCAACCTGCTGAAGCGCCTGCACCCAAGGATGAAAAAACCGTCGAGGCAAAGTCCGAACCCAAGGCGGAGCCAAGAACCGAAGCCGAGTTCATCGAGATCCAAGATTCGGACGCCGCAGCAAAGACGCCGGCGCCCGACGCGAAGCCGAAGGCAAAGATTCAAGAGAAAGCGCCTGCGGCGCCCTTTGCTCCCGAGGACATTCTCGTCGTCTCGCCGCGCCGCCGTGAGGGCTGCGAATCTCTCGCCGTCGTATGGATGCACGGCATGGGCGTCTCCAACCGCGACTTTGAATCCTTCTCCGACGAAATTCTCGAGTTCGGCGGTCCGGTCTGCCGATTTATTCTTCCAAATGCACCTTACCGCGAACTCACCGGCCGCCCCGGCTATCCGCTTCGCGCCTGGTACGATTTTCCGTCGTTCCGCATCGACGACCAAGAAGACGCCTGCGGCATCCGCGAGAGCGCCGAGCGCGTCATGAAGCTCATCGACGATTTCGTTGCCGACGGCGTGCCGAGAAGCCGCATCGTTTTGGGCGGCTTTTCGCAGGGCGCGGCCATTTCGCTTTACGCGGGACTGCGCGCCGCCGCTCCGATCGGCGGCATCGTTGCGCTTTCCGGCTACCTGCCGCTTGCCGGCCGCCTCTTCTCGGAAGCCACTGCCGCCGGCCGCGCAACACCCGTCTTCATGGCCCACGGCGAATTCGACAGCGTTGTTTCCCCAATGATTGCCGAGCACGGCGCCGAAGTGATCCGCGAGGTCGACAGCCGCCTCATCTGGCGCACATACCCGATGGAACACGAACTCTGCGCCGAAGAAATGGAAGCGCTCGCACAGTTCCTGAACCGCATCGCCGCCCAACAGCCAAAAGCGACATGACAGCCAAAAACCGCCGGCTCGGCATCGGCTGGCGGCTTTCGTTTGGCGGCGGCTTTTTTTGGTTCTTAGCCAAAGTTGGTGAAAAGCGACCGGTGCCCCACACACTTCGTAAAAA
>CAZUXQ010000283.1:0-2541 GCA_964624425.1 uncultured Sutterella sp. | reverse complement strand
GTGAGCATGTGCTCGGTTCTCCTCGGGACGCTTTATCCGCTTCTCCTCGAAGCGGTGACGGGTGACAAGATCACCGTGGGAGCTCCATACTTCAACGCCGTCTTCGGCAGCATCATGATTCCCTTGGCAGTGATCCTTGCGCCGGGTGCCGCCGCTTGGAAGAACCAGGATCCGGTTCGCCTCATGAAGGAACTTCTTCCTGCATTGGCTGTTTCGGCGGCAGCCGCCGTCGCCGTCCCTGTTTTCATGGGCGGTTTCGACACGGTCATGGCGATCGGCACCTTCATGGCCGTCTGGATTTTGGCCGGCGCCGTCACCGACTGGGTGCGTTACGGCCGCGCAGCCCGCGCGCAGAAGCGCAGCGTTTTCGGTCAGACGCCCTCGTGGTGGGGCATGCACCTCGCGCATCTCGGCTTCGCGCTGACGATTTTCGGCGCGGTGTCGATGACCGAATATCAGGTCGAGCGCAACGTGACGATGTACCCGAAGGATGTCGTGACCATCCGCGGCATTACATTCCGCTACAACGGTTGGGCTGAATACCGCGGCCCCAACTACACGGGCGCCAAGGGTTCGATCTCCATCCTCGACGAAAGCGGCAGGGAATTGACCGAGCTCGCGCCTGAAAAGCGCAACTATGATTCCGTGCAGAACATGTCGATGACCGAAGCGGCCATCCTTCATCTCGCGACGAAGGATGTCTATGTTTCGATGGCGACGCCTACGACGGACGGCAACGGCTGGGTGATTCGCGCCTACGTGAAGCCCTTCGCGACGCTCATTTGGATCGGCTCGATCTTCATGTCTTTGGGCGGCATTTTCGCGATGTTCGGACGCCGCCGCAGGGAGGGAAAGTAATCATGCGGATTCAGCCCACGAAAAAAGTGCTTGCGTTTGCGGGACTTCTGAGCGTCGCCTGTTTCGCTCGTCCTGCTTGGGCCGCCGGCGCGCCTCCGGCATCGAACGCCTCGGCCAACGCCGCCGAGCCTGCCATGGGTGCAGTGACGTCGAGCGAAAAATCGCGCGCCGCCCTGCAGTTTTTCGACGGCTCGCAGCAGGACTCGGCAAGCGGCAATTTCAGCCTCGATGCACTCAAGACCAACGAAGCGAAGCCTGCCGAATTCGACCCGAAGGCCAATCCGCGCGTCTTCGAAATCAGCAGGTAGCTGCACTGTCTCGTCTGCGCCAATGAAAGCATCGCCGAGTCGAATGTCGAGCTCGCTCTCGACCTGCGCCGCGAAGTGGCCGCGCAGGTAAAGGCCGGCAAGACTGACGACGAAATCTTCAATTTCATGGTCGAGCGCTACGGCGACTACGTGCTCTTCAAGCCGCCCTTCAAGGCGAAGACTTATCTGCTCTGGCTCGGTCCCATCGCGTTCTCGGGGCTGGCCTTCTGGGCCATGAGGGTTGTCGTCCGAGCACGCCGCGCAGGCAATAAGGAGCGGCGCAGTGCCGCCACTGACGAAGACATCGCGCGCGCCAAACGCATTTTGAAGGGCGAACTCGTCTTCGAAAAAGGCGAATTTGCTGAAAGCAGCGCTAAGAGCGCAGTCGTTGCGAAAGGATGACGAAAAATGATGTACGAAATTATTTTCGCGGCTATTGCGTTCGCGATGACGGCCCTCGTTGTTGCGCTCTTCGCCTGGCGCCTCCTGGCTGGTCGAAGCGATCCGCACCGCGAATGGATCCGCATCGACGAAAACGTTGCCGGGCTTCGCTGCGAATACGAACGCGCCAAGGGGCTTCTTGCGGCGGGCAAGCTCACTGAGGCGCAGTTCAAGGAATGCGAAGACGAGCTTGCGCTTCGCGTGGTCGAGGAGACGAAGCCCGATACGTTTGAGGAAGATCGCACGGCGCAGTCGCTGCCGGGCGTCACTGCGGCGGCTGCCGCTCTCGTGATTTCTGCGGCTTCTGCCGGCGGCTATCTCTATTTCGGCGACTTCTCGGCGCTTGACGAAAAGGCTGTCGAACAGGTTCGCTTGGCGAAGCTGCAGTCGAAGTCCGAGCGCGGTTTGGCTGAAACGGTCGCCTCGCTTGAAAAGGCCGTCGCCAACAACAAGGACAACCTCGAAGCCTGGGAAATTCTTGCCGAGCAGTACAACAAAACGGGCGACTTTTCGCAGGCTCTGATAGCCTACGAAAACATAGTGCGTCTGTCGCCCAAGGACGCGAATGCGTTCGCGGAACTCGCCGACATTCACATCGCACTTTCCGAAGGTGAGCTCAACGACAAGGTGATCGAATGCGCCGACAAGGCTCTTGAACTAGATCCCTATCACCAGAAGGCCCTGATGATCGGCGCAGCGATTGCCTTCAATGCGGGCGACTATGCGAATGCGGCGATTCTCTTCAACCGCCTGCGCGCGCAGATTCCCGAGGGCAATGAAATTCACGACGTGCTCACGCAGCAGATCGAAATGGCGCTTCAGATGGGCAAGCTCAGCGAAGTGCCGAAGGATCCGCTGCCGGCTAAGCCCGAAACCGAGGCGGAAAAGATGATGAGGATTGGCGGCGGTGTCGGCACGGACGCGCCTTCCGATC
>CAZUXQ010000282.1:0-2555 GCA_964624425.1 uncultured Sutterella sp. | reverse complement strand
TCGGCGTTTTTCTTGTCTGCGCATGAGATTGTCAGATCTTCAAGCGGCTCGCTGAGGCAGTGCGAGCGCAGCGCAACGCGAAGCACGCGCTCGATCCGTCTTTTCCGCATTCAAGCCCCGGTTTTTTCGTTCTTGGCTGTCGACTTTTTGAGGCTGTCGGAACTGCAAAAAAAATGGCCTGGAAAAGCCCCCCCCTCCAGGCCGTAATCTGTAAAGAACGCAGCATTGAGCAGCGCGGATCTGTTTCTTTTCATTTATTTCCGCTCCTGCCTCCAAAAGCCCTGCCGCCAGCTGAACAAGCGGGGCTGCCGATGGTCTGCCTGATCACTTTCTCAGAATTTGCTTCATAATTCAATCATTTTTCAGCCGAAAAACTGTGAACAGGTTCCTTCAAAAGCAAAAGTTTTTGTCGTCAAGCATCATCAAGGCTCCGCAGCGTCCAGATCCGCTCGAACAGTGCTGAGGTACGACAAAATGTCGCCGACAAGAGCCATGGCTGATGCGCCGTCCTGCGCCGCATCGTCGGCGCAGCCGAGGTCGATGCGCAGGCGGATGCCGTCTTCCATGAGCGTGACGGCGGCCTGCAGCTTCTCCTGAAGCCTGCCGAGGCGTTCGCGGACCGCTTGGCGGTCGGCCGCATCCAGCCCGCAGCGGCATCCGCAGAGAAAGGCCGCTTCGCCGAAAGCGGGGATCAAGGCAATCTTGGGAAGGTTCGTGCTCGACATCGTTCATCCTCCTTACGCGCGGGTCTTGTTCCAGCGGGCCAGGGCGGCCTGGCGCCTGACTTCCGAGAGACGGCGACTGGCTGGGCAAGCCGCCGGCAGTCGACGAGAAGGCAATTGTGAAGACCGTGGAAGCCGATATCGTCGTGGTCGGCTGCGGAACAAGCGGCATGTTTGCAGTTGCTTCGGCCGCAGAGTCCGGCGCCAGAGTAATCGGCATCGACCGCTATGCCGTAGGCACGGGCGTGCGCGAGGGCTTTGCGGCGGTCAACTCGCGCTACCAGCAGAAGTGGGGCACAAAGATCGACAAGTTTGACTTCATCACGATGGCGACGCGAACTGCGGGCGGACACGTCGATCAGCGGCTTCTCAAGACTTTCGTAGAGCGGTCGGGCGAGGTGATGAACTGGTACGGCGACCGGCTCGAAGAGCGCGGCGTCGAACTCTGGCATGAAACTGTCGACAACATTGAAAACACTCGCTATCCGGCCATTCCGAGCTGTCGCACGCCGCGCTGGGAGGCTTCCGACAAGAATCAGAAGCGTCTGAACGGCAATGTCGTGCTCTACGACTACGCCGTCAAGCACGGCGCAGAATTCCACTACAACACCCGCATGGTGAAGCTCGAGCGTGTTGAAGGCCGAGTGCGCGGCTGCATTGCCGTGAATGCCGACGGCGGCTATGTGCGCTACATTGCAAAAAAAGCATTGTGATTGCAACCGGCGGCTACTGCCGCAACTACAAGATGCTTGAAGCGCTGCAGCCTTGGAATCTGCGCATTTTGGGCGGGAACAAGTCCATGCCCGGATGCACGGGCGACGGCATTCGCGCGTGTCTGTGGGTCGGCGCCAAAATGGATGAGACGCACTCGATGGCGCAGTTTGACCGCAGTGCGCTGCGTCCCGATCAGGAGCCGGGAATCGAAGCGATGAAAAAGAGCGACATGGGCACGTTCTGGCCCGGCAGTCAGCCTTGGCTCAAGGTCAACGCCTACGGCGAGCGGTTCTTCAACGAATCGGGCACGTACGAAGGAATTCTGCACGCCGACGAATACCAGCCCGGACATTGCCATTATTCGATTTTCGACGCAACTTGGACGCAGTTTGTATAGCAGACGCGCATGGCCGGCTGCGCTCGGCTGCATCCGCACCCCAACGGCGCGCGTCCGATCTTTGCTTGGCAATTCATCGAGTCGACGGTAATGCCGCAGCTCATCAAGGACGGATTCGTGCAGGCGGCCGATACAATTGAGGAGCTTGCGCAGAAGCTTCGGCTGCCGCCCGACGCGCTCAGGAAGACGGTCGACCGCTACAATGAGCTTGCGCATAAAGGCGTTGACGAGGATTTCGGCAAGGAGCCTTTCCGGCTTGCGCCCATCGAAAAGCCGCCTTTCTACGGCGTCAAGAATGCGGGCTATTCGCTGTGCACGCTCGACGGCATCCAGATCAACACGCACATGAACGCGATCGACACCGAAGGGCGTCCCATTCCCGGCCTCTACGTGATAGACAGGACAGCGGCGGGTACTTCGCCAACGCCTATCCGAACCTCGTAGGCGGCATGTGTGCCGGGCGCGCCGCCACTTGGGGGTGGCTCGTGGGCCGTGAGCTTGCTGCTGCGTAAGCCTCTCGGCGCCTCTTTCGGCCTCTGTTCTGTCCGGACTCGTTCGGAACGGAGAGCTTTTTGAGCAGGTCATGCAGCCGTTCAGGGAAAAAATCGAGCCGATGGGAGGACAAAGCTCGTGAAAATCCGTCAGATCAAGGCATTTTTGGCCGTGGTGCGCACGGGCAGCGTGCGCGCGGCGGCCAGACGGCTTTGCCTGACGCAGTCGAC
>CAZUXQ010000281.1:0-2558 GCA_964624425.1 uncultured Sutterella sp. | reverse complement strand
GCCTGAAGCCGGCCGGACTGGTCTCGAAAAACAACTTCCGCCGTGCGTCAGCCCTGGGTTGACGAACAAGCCATGGGATTTGCATGCTGAGAATACGATAAAATATTTAATTTATTGCCTTTATTCAAAGAATGCATGACGCAATGCCCTGTTGGGCCCTAATTCGCTGAAAAGCGCGCATTTCTTCTTTTATAGAAGAGCCTCTGGAAGCCGAATTTGCAGAAGGCTTCGCCCGCTTGTTTTTGTTCTATGAAAAAAACAATAACCATTCTCAAAATGCTGAAGCGCTAAGCGCTCGTCATCCGCTTGACAGAGAGCCCTTTCGCCGGCGATCGTTCGGACGCGCGCTCTATTGGACGCTCGCTGTGCTTTTCGTCGCAGCGCTCTTTCCATATACGGCCGTCAAGGCAGTCTTTGCGATCTATGGGCAAATCAGCCTCACGCCGGTGCTTTTCCATCTGACGGCAGGCGGCGAAAGCGGGCTCTCGTGGGATATGGCCAAGCTCTTTTTGCCTTGGGCCTTCGCTTATCTGTTCTGGACAGCCGCATCGCTCTTCTTGGCATGGCTCTTCTGGCGCTTCGACACGATCGGCGCAGCGCTTCGCTGGCTCGGCTCGCTCGCGTTGCGAACGCCGGGCGCAAGAGCGGTCAATCGACGGCCGATGCTTCTTGCCATGCCGCTTCTTCTGGCGCTGCCGGCGTATTGGTGCTCATCCGTCAACCGCAAGCTTCATGTCCTCGACTTCTTCACGCAGCCCGAGTCTCCCTGGATCGAAGAACATTTCGCGAGGATAGACCTCGAGTCGTCGGGCCGGAAACTTTCGGCGAAGCCCAACCTCATCGTGCTGTTTCTCGAGTCGATGGAGTCCGGCTTCGCCGATGAGCGCGCAATGGGCGAAAACCTCATCCCGGAACTGACGGCGCTGCGCCGCGAAGGCATTTCATTTTCAGGCTACCGCCGCACGCCGGGTTCGGCCTTCACGATGGACGGCATGTCCGCCCAGCTCCTCGGCATTCCGGTTGTCGCCCGTCGGCTTGGGTTCGACCTTCACAACGCCGACATGATCGAGCACGGCTACGGCGCGCTGCTTCGCAACGCACCGTCGATCTTCAATCTGCTCGAGCGGCGCGGCTGGCGCACGGCCGCTTTCACCGGCGCTTCGGAGCGCTTCACGATGAAGGGCGATTTTTTCCGCATCCACGGCATTCGCGAAGTTCATTCGCGCGAACGCTTCGGGCTCCAGGGCTTTCGCGAGGAAGGCGCGGCGCGCGGCCCCTGGGGCTACAATGATGAATTTCTCTACGCGCGCTTCAAGGCGTGGCTGGAGCAGGCTGGAGTCGAAGGCAGGCCTTTCGCCG
Organism: uncultured Sutterella sp.; assembly: GCA_964624425.1. Lineage (GTDB taxonomy): Bacteria > Pseudomonadota > Gammaproteobacteria > Burkholderiales > Burkholderiaceae_F > Sutterella. Next base: position 1,199 of record CAZUXQ010000281.1, on the reverse strand, counting down.
CCGTGATGGAGACGGTCGACACGCATTCGCCGGACGGCTTTGTTCCGGCAAACGCAGCGCGGCTCGGCGATGCCCGCGATGCATTTCGACGCAGCGCGCAGCTCGCAGCGAACTTCATCGCGTGGGCGAAGACGCAGCCTTGGTACGAAAACACCGTCATATACGTTGCAGGCGACCATCCTTGGCAGGACGGCGAAAGGCTCAAGTTCACGCGCTTCACGAAGTCCCTCGAGAAGCGCGAGATCTTCAATGTGATCCTGAATTCGAGGAACCGCGCCGTTCGTCCCGGCGAGCCGGCCGCCGTTCCGGGAGGGTGGTGCGCGATGGACATGGCGCCGACTCTGCTCGACGCCATGGGCGTGCCTTTTGAGAGCGTCTTTTCGGACGGCCGCCGCTCGAGTCGGCATGTCGGCCTCGGCGCCTCGCTCTTCGATGCCGCCGCAAAGCCGGCTGATCTGCGCACCTGGGTGGCGGCTGAAGGCGAAGAGACGTTCCGGCGCGAACTCGAGCGGCCGAGCCGCTTCTATGACGCCCTCTTTTGAACGAACGCCGCAGCGCATCATGCGAAAGCGCAGCGCCTCGCTGAGACTCCCCGTTTTGAACGGGCGCATCAAAATGGACGGATGCTTGCTGGAAGCATTCCCATGCCTAGTCTGAACCTTCAGAAAAACCTTGCCGCCGTTGCTTTTGCCGTTCTTCCCTCCATGCCTGCGCTTTCGGGAGATGAGCCTCGCGAGCCGACGCCGCCGGAAGAAGCTGTGATCCGGTTCGTTTCCGCGGCCTAACGCCGGCCGCGGCAGCAGCGTCCGTCGTCAAGTCTGCCGGCTTTGGCAGCGGCCGCTTGAATGGGAATCCGCTCAAGGCCGTCTCGGACCGCGTTGACTTCGAAACGCTTCGGCCCGTCGCTGAGGGCATTGTTGAAAACTGCTGCAGGAACCAAGCTGCATCCGATCATTCTCCTGCCGCCTCTTGCAGCAAGCGCAGCGGATGCGGAGGTTCGGCGCTTTCCGGACATCGGACAGGACTGCGCGCCTTCTCAAAAGACCATTGGGAAATGCCGGGAGATCTTCCTGAAAACAGGACTCTGCAAGGCTCTCTGCGAAGGCGTGATGAACCTCATCAAGAGCGCAGCTGCCTGCGAAGCCCGCCTGCGGAAAACAAGCTGATCAAGGCAGGGAAAGGCGATCGGCTCTGGAATT
>CAZUXQ010000280.1:0-2561 GCA_964624425.1 uncultured Sutterella sp. | reverse complement strand
AAAAATAATTGCAGTTTTTGTTTTGTCAATACCTTTTCTGGTGCGTTCGCCCTGGACGGCTTTCGCGGCCTTTTCCCTCTGCAGTACACTTTCAAAGAGACTATCCCATGGCAAAAGCGACAAGTTCAACAGCTCCCGCCGGCCAGTCGACGACTTCAGCTTCAGCGATGGCCTTCGGCATCGTCGTGATGCTGAGCTTCGCGCACTTTCTCAACGACGGCGTGCAGTCGATCCTGCCGGCCGTGATGCCGATGCTTAAGGAACAGCACGGCCTCTCGTTCACCGAAGTGGGCATCGTTACGCTCACGATTCAGCTCACGTCGTCCATCCTGCAGCCGCTGGTCGGCTTCTGCTCCGACAAGAAGCCCAAGAGCTACGCGCTTGCCTTCGGGATGAGCTTCACCTTCATCGGCCTCATTCTTCTTTCGCGCAGCGCCACGCTGTCATCGATCCTCGCTTCCGTCGCGCTTCTTGGCGCCGGATCCGCGATCTTTCATCCCGAGTCCGTGCGCATCTCGCAGGCTGCTTCGGGCGGACGAAAAGGCCTCGCGCAGTCGGTCTTTCAGTTGGGCGGCAACGCCGGCGCCTCAATCGGTCCCTTGGTTGCGGCCTTCGTCGTCATTCCATACGGTCAAAAAAGCATCGCCGCTTTTGCGGTTCTCGCCGCCCTCGCCATTGCAATTCTGATTTGCGTCGGCAGACGCGCAGCCGAGAACGCCCAAAAGGCCGTGAGGAAAGCCGCGGCAACCGCCGCGCCCGTCAAGCGCACGATCTTCACGCCGCGCGTGAAGTTCACCTTCGGCTGCCTTTTCATATTGATGTTCTCGAAGCAGGTCTACATTTCGAGCCTTCAGAACTACCTTGCCTTCTTCGTGATCGAGAAGTTCGGCCTCACGACCCAAAACGCGCAGTTCGTTCTCTTTGCATTCCTCGCCGCGACGGTTGCGGGAACCCTTTTGGGCGGGCCGCTCTCCGACCGCCTCGGCCGCAGAAAAGTGATACTTTGGTCGATTCTCGGAGCTGCGCCTTTTGCGCTCGTGCTTCCGTGGGCGAATCTGTGGCTCGCTGCGGCGCTCTCCGTCGTCGTCGCGTTCATCATGAGTTCGTCTTTTGCAGCGATTCTCGTGCGGGCGATCGACGAAGCTCCTGCACACACGGGCGCGATTTCCGGCGTCTTCCTGGGCTTATCCTTCGGCATGGGCGGCATCACCGCCGCAATACTCGGCGCTTTCGCCGACGAAGTCGGCATCGAAACGGTCTTTGCCGTGATGTCCGGCCTGCCGCTTCTGGGCCTCTTTGCCTTGGCGCTTCCGAAGGAAGCAGACGAACGCTGAATCAGATATTGCTGACAGTTCATGACAACGACAAACCTTTTCTTCCCGTACGGCGACAAGGAGCTCGACTACCTCAAGAAGAAGGACAAGCGCCTTGGCGCCGTGATCGAGCGTGTCGGTCATATCGACCGCGCGATTGATCCGGACCTCTTCGCTTCTGTTGTGCGCCACATCGTGGGACAGCAGATTTCGACGAAGGCGCAGGAAACGATCTGGCGCCGACTGAACGAGCGTCTCGGCGCCGTCACGGCCGAAGCAATCCTCAAGACCGCTCCGGAAACGATGCAGTCCTGCGGCATCTCCTTCAAAAAGGCCGCATGCATCCGCTCTTTTGCCGAGCGCACGGCGGCGGGCGGATTTCAGATCGATCGCCTCTCGGAACTCTCCGACGAGGAAGCCGTAAAAATGCTCGTCGATCTCAACGGCATCGGCGTTTGGACGGCGGAAATGCTCCTCATCTTCACGATGAAGCGCCCTGACGTGCTGAGCTACGGCGATTTGGGCATCCGCCGCGGCATGCGCATGGTCTACCGCAGGAAAAAGATCACGAAGGACTTCTTCAAGCGCGTGCAGAAGCGTTTGTCGCCCTACGGCACGACGGCCGGCCTCTACTTTTGGGCTGTCTCGAGCGGCGCAATTCCGGAGCTGACGGATCCGGGAAACACCCGGAAAAAGTCTTGATGCAAAACTCGAGCTCAAAAATTAAGATTTTGAGTCTTCCTTGTTTTTCAGGAAGCGCAGAATGTCCTGATGTCTGGAGAAAAACGAATGAGCGAAGAAATTGTGCTTGACGAAAACCTGCTTATCGGAAAAGGACTTCACAGAAAGTGCTACCGGCATCCTGATGTGCCGGGGCTTGTCGTCAAGGTCATTCATTTCAGCGGAAACGGTTCGGCCGAGCGCGAGGCCGCAAGGGAAGCCGCTTATTACGAGCGTCTCAAGAAGAGATTGTCGGACTGGAGGGGGATACCGAAATTCTTCGGCTCCGTATCGACAAATCTGGGCGCCGGATGGGTGTACGAAGAAATCACGGATTTCGACGGAAGTCCTTCCCGGACGCTCTCCGAGAGATATTCCGATCCCGGTGGGGGGGGGGGGAGCTTGCAGAAGTCCTCTCTCTGCTGGAAGACTGGCTCCTGTCGAATGAAGTTGTAACCATGGAACTCAAGCCCAACAACATCCTGGCGCGGCGGCTGGACGGGAGACGGATTTTCCCCGTACTCTGCG
>CAZUXQ010000279.1:0-2561 GCA_964624425.1 uncultured Sutterella sp. | reverse complement strand
GATCAGAAGCAAAGTCCGATACGGCGCCGTCAACTTCGGCCGGAACCGTGCGTTCGACGGGCTTGATGCTCTCCATATAAAGAAAGCAGACGCAGACGACGCAAGCCAGAGCTAGCGCGGAAATCAGATATTTGAACATTGCTCCTCTTCCTGCTTTGCTCTTTCGGCCAAGCCTCGCAGAACCAGATTGTGGCGAATCATCAGGGCCGGCTTGTATTTTTTCAGATGCGGCGCAATGAACTTGGCTGCGCCTCCAGCCAAAATAATTTTGACCGACGGATCCATCTCTCTTAATTGATTGAAAGATATTGCAATCAAGCCGATCTGCGTGTCGATGATTCCGCTTGCGACGGCATCGGCCGTCGATGCCGGAAACGACTCATAAGCGCCGAATCGATTCGAAAGAGAAGGAATGCTGAAGAGTCCTTCGCGCATCATCGTAGGTCCCGGCGCAATTTTGCCGCCAAGGAATTCATAACAGTCCGAACCGCGCGAGAGCACGAAATCGACGGTAGTAGCCGTGCCGGTCTGCACGACGATGACGGAGGAAGGCTTTTCATTGAGAAGCGCCGCCTGCTCTTTGGAAAAAGCCACGGCGCCGATGCAGGCATTCCAGCGGTCAACGCCGAGAGCGGTCGTCTTCTTGTAGCAGTTCTTCAGAGAAAAACTTTTCGACCGAAATTCCGTCTGAGCCTTGACCCAATTCCATTTGATGGAGTGGTCGTTGAAAAATTTGGTCGCCGAAAATGCAATTTCCGGCGCGGCGACGCTGCATCCGATTACTTTTGCCGGATTTTCATTCAGCCATGAAGCATAAAGCTTTTTTTTGAAGTCGCTTTCGCCTCTGTGAACGACCGTATGAGGTTCGTCTTCGCCGCCGAGACGGCACCATTTCAGGGCTGTGTTTCCAAGGTCAATAAGAAGAATCGTCATGGCGATTAGGACGACAAAGAGAGTTCGCCGTCCGTGCAGCACAGAGTTTCAGGTTCAGTCCCTGCTGCGTGGAGCGTCAATTTCAAACGGCCGAAAGCATCGATGCCCGCATCCGTCCCCGTCAGGCGTTCGCCGGTTCCCTTTCGAACCAAAGTGATTTTCCTGCCGATGAATGCATCATAGAAAGGCCACAGCGAGGAAATGTCTTCAGCGCTCCGGCCGTCAAGCGCATGCCAGCGCTCCAGCATTTCCCTGACGATGTCTGCCAGAAGTTCGGTTCTGACGGCCGCATCGGAGAAGTCGAGATCGGATCCCGCAGCGAGATCGGAAATGCGCCATCCATTCGTTGTCGTCGACAAATTGGCATTAGAATTTTTAAGATTGCATCCGACGCCGGCAATGAGGACGCGTCTTCCTTGCGCATCGCGAACGGACTCGCAGAGAATGCCGCCCACCTTTGAGCCTTGAAGCCAAAGATCATTCGGCCACTTCAGCGACATTTGGATGCCGTGCCGCCTGGCCGCATCGCAGACGGCCATGCCGGCTGCGAGCGAAAAGATCCCTTCCGGACTTGAAACGGGAACGGCAAGCGAAAAAAGCAGCGCAAGATCGACGCTCTGCCAAGACTTGCCGTGCGTGCCGCGGCCGGCGCTCTGATGCCGGACGGCGAGAAGATGAGGCTTCAGAATCTCGCTTTTCCCAACGAAGCGCTTCATGTCGTCGTTGGTTGAGCCCGTGGCATCCTTCAGAGACGCAGCCACATGATGCTCAGCAAGTTCTTTTTCCAATTTACTCTTGTCAAAATAGGAAGACATCTCATAGAAAAGCTTATCAGCATTATTGTGCGGATGGATTTCAATGCTACTTCATGCAATCAACAACATCATTCCTGCATTCTAGCAAATTCTGCAAATGCATTTTGATTCTTTCTTCAGCATTCTTCTCATTCTGCCTGCCAGCTTCTGCGCAGCCGGCATCCATGCTTATTGAAAAAGAAATCGGACAGATACTTTTCGAAGAAAATGCAGATGCCTTATTCAGCACCGACTTGCTCGAAAATCTTCTTTTCATCGACGTTTATTTGAAAGAACATCAGGAAAAAGAAGTCGACGAAGAATTAATGGAAGCCTTCAGAAATATTATTCTGGAAAAAGACGAAAAGGAAAAAGCCGGACTTCTTGAGACGCTTCAGACGACGCAGGACGCGTTCTACGAAAAGATGAAGGCGGATTTCGAGAGCCTTGCCGCGTGGCGCGGCATCGCCCGCAATCAGAACGCAGATCTCAGGAAAGCTTCCGTTCGCGAGCTTGCGGCGCTGGCAGGCGCTGTTCAGGAGAAGCTCGGCGGCATTCTCCCAGCAGGAAAGGAGCTCGGCGCAGCGCTTCCGAAAGATGAAGCTCCCGGCCTAAGCGGCATCAAAGTGCGGTCTCTTCAAAAAGACGGCTGCCTTCTTCTCGAATCAAGCAGCAGAACAATGAACGGCAAGAACAAGCGGCTCCTTGCCGTCATTCTGAACGAGCCAGACGAGAGCAAAATGCGGCTGCAGGCCGCTCATCTTCTGCTGATCGGCTATCGCGATCATGAAACACTGAAGATTTTGTCGAAAGACGCGGCTTTTTACGAGCTCG
>CAZUXQ010000278.1:0-2569 GCA_964624425.1 uncultured Sutterella sp. | reverse complement strand
ATGATCGAAAACATAGCAGAGAGGAGAAAGGCCTGCAACGTCCAGGCTTTGCCGATCGGATTCTCGACGGAAATGTCAAGGGCATGCCGGATGCAGTCGGCGCGTGCTGGGAGAAGCTTATTTCCCAGAGCGGCGTGAAGCGCTGGATCAAGTCGAGCGAGCCGCAAACGTTTCTCAATGTCATCAAGTCGATCGAAAGCGAAATTTCGGACGAACTCGAAAGCTTGACGGGCGCCTTCGGCGCAAACTTGTGCGAGATTCGCGATGCTTTCGGCTTTTCGGCGCTGGAAGCGAGAATATTTGCTTTTGTGCTTGCTTCTCAGGTGGACCGCGAGCTGTTTGAGGTACTCAAGCATCTCGACTTCTCGCGGCAAGGCTTCGACTTGGCGATTGAAGTTCTGGCCATTGCCTTGAAAGCGTCCGTCGGCGATATAAAGGCGGCGTTTGAGTCCGATTCGACGCTTATGCGCTCGGGGCTTGTTGCAGTCAACGGTGCGGATGATTCGAGTTCGTTTCGAGATCTGTTCAATCTTCTCAGTCACAGCCGCTTTACGCAGCTCGTCTCGACGCGCGTGCCCCTCAAAAAGCTGATTGAGGACACAGTGCGCGAAGCTCCGGACGCAAAGCTCACGCTTGACGACTATCCGCATCTGCCGATGGTGAAGCGCGTGCTTGTGCCTTACCTCGAACGTGTTCTGAAGGAACGCCGCCAGGGCGTCAATATTCTTCTCTACGGACTGCCCGGCACCGGCAAGACGGAACTCACTCGTGCGGCGGCCGGTGCGCTGTCTGCCAAGCTTTTTGAAGTGGCGGCGCTCGAAGAAGATGAATCGCGCCTGCAGCGCTGGAAGACTGCCTCGGCTTTTCTGGAGGGCTCGGAAAATACGATTCTCACGATTGACGAAGCCGAAGACGTCTTCAACGATGCGGGCAAAAAATCGGGCTTTGTCTTCTTCGGCTTCAGCGGTCCCGGTCCCATGAGAACGAATAAGGGCGAGATCAACCATCTTTTGGAAACAAACCCGATGCCAGACCTTCTGGATCACGAATGCGATTCACTCGATCGATCCGGCGATGGTGCGCCGCTTCGATCTGGTGATTGAAGTGCCGCTCCCGGACATTGCGCAACGCCGCAAGATCGTGACCTCCATGTTTGAGAATCGGCTTTCCGCGAAAACCGTAGAGCGCCTCGTGCAGACCGAACGTCTGGCGCCCGCCGTTCTCACGACGGCGAGCCGAGTGGCTGAAGCGGTTGGGCTGGAAGAGGGCCGCATCAACGAAGACGACGTCGTCGACCTGATCGACAACACGCTTGCCGCGCAGCGCTTCGGGCGCGTTCCGAAGGACGCGATTCTGCTGCCGGATTTCTACGATCCGACCTTCGTCAACGCCGATCTCGATCTTTCTGCTCTGCCTCAGGGGCTGCGCGAGGCGGGAACCGCCCGCATCTGTCTCTATGGTCCTCCCGGCACAGGGAAGACTGCTTACGCGGCTTGGATCGCGCGGACGCTTGACCGCCCGCTCCTGAGAAAGACGATTGCCGAACTGACGAGCTGCTACGTGGGTGAAACGGAAAAGATCATTGCGTCCGTCTTCCGCGAAGCCGACCGAAGCGGCGCGGTGCTTCTTTTCGACGAAGCCGATTCGCTGCTGCGCGACCGAACGCTTGCGGCGCGCTCTTGGGAAGCGACCCAGGTGAATGAAATGCTCGCGCAGCTCGAGGCATTCGAAGGCTATTTCATTGCAACCACGAACCTTCTCGACGCGCTCGACGCAGCCTCGCTCCGCCGCTTCGACCTCAAGGCAAAGTTCGACTTTCTGAAACCCGAGCAGGCCGTGCGTCTGGCTGAGAAGACGCTTTGCGAGCTGCGGCCTCGAGCTTGACGCCGACGCCTGCTCCCGCATCTTCGAATGGCGGACCTTGACACCGGGCGACTTTGCGGCCGTAGGACGCCAAATCCGATTTCGTCCGATTGCGTCGGCCGCGGATTTCGTCGGCCGATTGAGCGAGGAACTGTCGGCAAAGGGCGGCAGAACCGCCGCAAAGATCGGCTTTTGCTGAACGAAACTTGCAAAGACAAATTTCTTGTTGCGGTTCCGTCGAACTTGCCGAAGCTTTTGCGCTTGCGGCGCGTCGACTTCCGCGACGAAACACGCTTCAAATGTTCTCGAAAACCGGCCGGGTCTCGGGCATTGCGCTTGAAGAAGCGCTCAGCGCGGCAGCCAGTCTGATAGCGAACAATCATCCCGAGGATGAAGTGCTCTAAGTCTTGTTTTATGCCTGAACGATGAAGATGCGCAGCGGTTTCCGTCCGCCTGTTTGCAGCTTGCTTTAGAGGCGCTTGAGATGTTTTTCGAGGAATTCCGCGCGTGCTGGGGAGACAGGCCGTCTATTCAGGAAACGGCGGCAACGCCCGAGACCCGGCTCGAAGCGCTGCTTCAGTCATGTCGAAAAGCAGATCCTGTGAGAGTGCAAAAAATTTTGCGGGCGACTGGTTTTAGGTTGTTGATCAACAAAGGGGATGAGGCGGCCGTCAAACTGGACTGCCGGTTCTCCAAGAGCCGGCTT
>CAZUXQ010000277.1:1122-2592 GCA_964624425.1 uncultured Sutterella sp. | reverse complement strand
GACGTGCCGCTTGTGATCAACGCCATCGGCACTGCCGTTCCCAACCGTCTGGTAACGGTCGTGAGCCAGATTGACGGCCGCATCACCGGCATCCATTTCACTGAAGGCGCCTATCTGAAGGCGGGCGATCTGCTTGCCACGATCGATACCCGCACCTATGCCGCAAGCTTGGAGCAGCACAAAGGCGAGCTGGCCGTGGCCCAGGCTCAGCTTAAGGAAGCGCGCGCAAATCTTGCCCGCTATGAAAAGCTCGTCAAGCAGGGGTCGGGTTCGGCGCAGGATCGCGACGCGCAGCAGTCTTTGGCGAATCAGTACGAGGGCGCCGTTCGCACTGCGCGCGGTCAGATAGCGGCCGACGAAGTCAACCTGGGCTATGGGCGCATCACCGCTCCGGTGGACGGCTGGGCTGGGCTGCGCGGGATCGATGAGGGCAATGTCGTAAGCGCGAATGCAACGGATTCGCCGATCACCACCATCGCCCAAACCTCGCCGATTGCCGTCACCTTCAGCATTCCGCAAAGCTATGCGCCGGATGTCGCGCGCGCCTTGCGGGCAGGCGAATCGCTTCGCGTGGCCGCGTTCGACCAAAGCGGCCGAAAGGAGCTGGCTGCGGGCACAGTCAGCGCGCTTGACAATTCGATTGACGCCGCGACGGGCACAGTCAAGCTCAAAGCGGAATTTGCCAACGAAGACGGGGCGCTTTTCCCGAACCAAGCGCTCACCGTGCGTATGTCGCGCGGCACGATGGCCGGCGCTGTGGTGATTCCGAGAGCAGGCGTGCTGACGACGACGGCGGGTAGCTTTGTCTACAAGGTGAACGAAGACAATACGGTCAAAAAGACTGCCGTGACGCTCTCGGCCGAGGTGCTCGGCGCCGAGGCCGTGGCGCTTTCGGGGGTGGAGCCCGGCGACAGGCTTGTTACTTCGGGGATCGACTCTGTGAGCGACGGCATGCGCGTGACGGTGGTGGAGCCGCGCGAAGTGGATCTGAGCGTCTTGGATGACGGCCGTCCCCGTGGTCCGCATCCGTAAAGGTGCTGCGCGATGAACCCGTCCAGAATATTTATCGAACGGCCGGTCGCGACGCTGCTGCTGACCATCGCGCTCCTTTTGGCCGGCGTTCTCGGTTTTCGCGGCTTGCCGATTTCCGCGCTGCCGGAGGTGGACTACCCGGTCATTCAGGTGACGGCCCAGTTTCCGGGCGCGGGACCCGAGGTCATGACCCGCGGCGTCACGGCGCCCTTGGAGCGCCAGCTCGGGCAGATGTCGGGCCTGCAGCAGATGATTTCGGTAAGTTCGGGCGGGGTGAGCGTCATCACGCTTAAGTTCAACCTCGACGTAAGCCTGGATGTGGCCGAACAGGAAGTGCAGGCCGCCATTAATGCGGCCGATTCGCTGCTGCCCGAGGATCTGCCCAATAAGCCCACCTACAAAAAGGTCAACCCGGCCGACACGCCGATTCTGACGCTT
>CAZUXQ010000277.1:0-1112 GCA_964624425.1 uncultured Sutterella sp. | reverse complement strand
AGACGCTCACCCTGACGCGCCTGCAGGATCTCATCAACACGCGCGCCGCGCTCAAGCTTTCCCAGATCACGGGCGTGGGGCTGGCGAGTCTTGCAGGCGGCCAGCAGACGGCGGTGCGCATCCGCGTCGACCCGCAGGCGCTTGCTTCGCACGGACTGAGTCTGGAGGACGTCCGTACCGCCGTCAATGGCCAGAATGTCAATGCTTCCAAGGGCGGCTTTGACGGCGCCGGGCAAAGCATCACGATCGACGCGAACGATCAGCTCACGGATCCGAGCCAGTACGCCGAAATCATCCTTGCCTACGAAAACGGCAGTGCGCTGCGGCTCAAGGACGTCGCCGCGATCGAAGAAGCTCCGCAGGATCTCTATCAGGAGGCGCACGTCAATGGCAAGCCCGCCGTCATCATCAACATCCAGCGCCAGCCCGGCACCAATGTGGTGAACATCGCCGACGCCGTCAAGGCGCGCCTGCCGCAGATCCAGGCGGATCTGCCGGGTTCGGTCAAGCTTGAGGTGGTGGCCGACCGCACGCAGACGATTCGCGCGGCCATTGCCGACGTGGAAAAAGAGCTCTGCATCTCGATTCTGCTCGTGGTTCTCGTCTCGTACATCTTTCTGCGCAGCGCGGCCACGACGCTGATTCCGAGTCTTGCCGTGCCGCTGTCGATTGTCGGGTCGTTTGCGGTGATGTATCTCGCGGATTTTTCGCTCAACAATCTCACGCTGATGGCGCTCACCATCGCCACGGGCTTTGTGATAGACGACGCGATCGTCGTTGTGGAAAACATCCAGCGTCATGTCGAAGACGGCATGCCGCCCTTGGCGGCTGCGCTCAAGGGCTCCCAGGAAATCGGCTTTACGATCGTGTCGCTGACGATTTCGCTTGTCGCCGTGCTCATTCCGCTGCTTTTCATGGGCGACGTTACGGGGCGGCTTTTCCGGGAGTTTTCGATCACGCTGGCGGTGGCTATCCTTGTGTCGATGGTCATCTCGCTGACTCTCACGCCGATGCTGAGCGCGTATCTCTTAAAGCGCGTGCCTGAAGAAAGCGAAGGACCTGTCGCGCGCTGGCTCTCAGCCGGCTTTGACCGCATCATCGCCGTCTACGAG
>CAZUXQ010000276.1:0-2601 GCA_964624425.1 uncultured Sutterella sp. | reverse complement strand
TGCCGCCGATAAAGCCGTACGGATTGCGCGACGTCTCGAGATAAACGGGCTTCGCGCCCGACAGGATCAGTGCGCCCTGATGGCAGGACTTGTGGTTGTTGCGGTCGAAAAGAACGAGGTCGCCCGGCGTAAGGAGCGACGCAAGCACGACTTTGTTCGCTGCAGAAGTGCCGTTCAGAACAAAATACGTCTTGTCGGCATTGAAGACCTTGGCCGCATGCTGCTCGGCGCAGCCCGCGGCGCCTTCGTGAATGAGAAGGTCGCCCATGGCAACGTCCGCGTTGCAGAGGTCGGCGCGGAAGATCGTTTCGCCGAAAAAGTTGACGAACTCGCGGCCCGCAGGGTGGCGCCGGAAGAACGCTCCGCCCTGATGGCCCGGGCAGTCGAACTGCTCCATGCCGGAATTGACGTAATGGCGAAGGCTGCGGAAGAACGGCGGCAGGATCTTCACCTCGTAGCCGTTTGCGGCATCCAGAAGCTGGCGGATGAAGAAGTCTTCATCGGCGGGGTCGTTGTTCACGACGCCCATGACGCGGCCGATCAGCTCATCCGGAATATAGCGGCCGCGTTCAGCGTAGATGAAGACCGGAATGCCGAAGCCGCAGCTGTCGACGCGGTCAAGCTCGCCCGCCTCGGCGTCGGGCACCGTCATCAGAATGACGCCCGTCTCCGTCATCTCGGCCTGCGCGAGACGCACAACCTGACGGGCGTTCGGATAGTTCTTGAAAGGAATTCCGTCGCTGACGGCAATGGCAAGCTTTTTCATTGCATCTTAGCCCCAAGAAGGCAAAAAGTTGGTCTTCGGCATCTGCCGCAATTTAAAGGTTGCACGATTATCGGCGAAGACGCAAGACCAAAGAGGCAGATATTGCAAGTCTGCTTCTCAAGAAGCCGCCGGCGGCGCTCGCTGTCGAAGGCGCCTGCGCTTTTGGAGGCATTGGAGGGACTCGCCTTCGCCGAAGCGCTTGCGGCAGACCTGCGCCGCAAGAAGCGATGCGGCGAATCAGCGCCGCCGCAAAGATGAACGCACCGATCAATCAAGCACGGCGTCTTCCGAGAGGAAGACGGCCGCGCAGATGAGCGAAATGACGAAAAGGAAATTCTTGAGCATCGCGAAGGATTCCGAAACCTTCGACGAAAACACCCTCGCCTTCTCCCGAATTCTTCGGCCTTCGACGGCTGCCTCATGACTTTGGGCTTTGCATTTGGCTTTTCGCAGAGTCGGCCGGACAATTCTCCCGGCGGCGCTCGTCTTGACGCGGCCGTCTGCCGTCGGCAAGATTGCCGCCCGCGAAAATCTCCTGTCGAGCCCGCAGCTTACGCTGCGGCAAAAGCAGCGGCCGCAAAGTCCGGGCCCGCAGCCGCTGCTGATTCACGGAGCGCTCGAACGATCTTGAGTCAGGCGCTTTCTTCTTTTGTTTGGGGTCAGCCCACCCAAACGCGAGCATTCTGGAACATGCGCATCCAGCCCGAGGCGTCCGTCCATTCTTCAGGATGCCACGAGAGCTGCAGCGCGCGATGGCTGCGTTCCGGATGCGGCATCATGATCGTGAAGCGGCCGTCTTCGGTCGTAAAGGCGGTCAGGCCGCCCTTCGAGCCGTTCGGATTCATCGGATAGCGTTCCGTCGGCAGGCCCTTCGAGTCGACGTAGCGGGCCGCAGCCTTCGCAAGCGCAGCGTCTTCGGGCTTGATGAAGGCGACGCGGCCTTCGCCGTGAGAGTTCACGATCGGGAGAACGGCGCCGGCCATGCCCTTGAAGAAGATTGAGGGCGAATCCATAACTTCAACGTTCACCAAGCGGGCTTCAAACTGCTCGCAGTCGTTGCGGAGGAATTTCGGCCAGTGCGAAGCGCCGGGAATCAGGCTGCGCAGGCGGCTCATCATCTGGCAGCCGTTGCAGACGCCTAGGCCGAAGCTGTCGCTGCGTTCGAAGAACGCGCGGAATTCGTCGACGAGACGCTCGTTGTTGAGGATCGTTTTTGCCCAGCCGCCGCCGGCGCCCAAGACGTCGCCGTAGGAGAACCCGCCCGCAGCGGCAATTCCCTTGAACTGCGAGAGGTCGGCGCGGCCGGTCAAAAGATCCGTCATGTGGAGATCGTAAACGTCGAAGCCCGCGCGCGTGAAGGCGGCGGCCATTTCCGTCTGCGAATTGACGCCTTCTTCACGGAGCACCGCAACCTTCGGACGGATGCCCGAAAGGATGTACGGAGATGCGATATTTTCATCCACATCGTACGGAGTCTTCGCGAAGAGGCCCGTGTCGTCCTTGTCGAAGATGCGTTCGTTTTCCTGATCGGCGCAGGCGGGATTGTCGCGGCTGCGGGCGATCGAATGCGAGACTTCCGTCCAAGCGGCCTGCAGCTTCTCGCGCGGGAAGACTCCGAGCGTCGCGCCGCCCGCTTCCACCACGAGCGCGTCGTCGTTCGTCACTTCGCCCGCGAAGTGGCAGCAGTGAGCGAGACCGGCCTCGCGCATCTGCGCGACCACTTCAGCCGCGCGGCCGGCTCGAACCTGCAGGAGCGCGCCGAGTTCAACGTTGAAGAGGACATGGAGAACGGTCGCATGCTATTCGGCCAAGAGGGAGTCGACCACGAGCTTCAC
>CAZUXQ010000275.1:0-2614 GCA_964624425.1 uncultured Sutterella sp. | reverse complement strand
CTCGTGCAGACGCTTGCGCGCGCCGCAGGCGTGAACGGCATGTGCGGCGGTCAGGCGCTTGATCTCGGCATGGTCGGCGAGAAGCCTTCCGAAGCCGAGCTCGCGCTCATGCAGGCGATGAAGACGGGCGCTCTCATTCAGGCGGCCGTTCTCATGGGCGCTCAGTCGGGGTGCTGGGAAGCGCTCGCCGACAAGACGCGCGCCTCGCTCGTTCTCTATGCGCGCGCCTTGGGGGTCGCCTTTCAGGTGGTCGACGACATCCTCGACTGCACGCAGGACACGGCAACGCTCGGCAAGACTGCCGGCAAGGATGAAAAGGACGACAAGCCAACGTGGGTGTCGCTTCTCGGTCTCGAAGGCGCGAAGATCCGCGCAAAAGACCTTCGCGGTCAGGCCGAGGCCGCTCTCGCGACGGCGGAGGCCGATCCGGCCGTTCCGAAGGACGCGACGCGCAGACTTCTTGAGATATCCGACTACGTGATCGCAAGATTGTATTAGACGTTTGCTCATTTCAGGCTGCAATCCTGCAGATGCTCAAGGATCAGACGGATGAAGACCAACAAATAATTCAAAGGCAATGGATGCTTCACGACGAATCGAACAAGACAGTGACAATTGAAGAAGAGCGCAGCGCGACGGACGCTCGGACGCAGGGGGCCGATGCCGGTCTCCCTGCGGCTGAAATGCTTGAGGAAGAGTGCTTCCGCGAGGCGTTTCCGCTTCTCTCGACGGTTGAGAACCCCGGCGATCTTCGCCGCGTTCCCGAGCAGCTGCTCCCGAAGCTCGCGCAGGAAATCCGGTCCTTCATGGTCGAGTCTGTTTCGAAAACCGGCGGCCATCTTTCGAGTTCCTTGGGCGCCGTGGAGCTTGCCATTGCGCTTCACCGCGTCTTCAATACGCCGTACGACAACCTGATTTGGGACGTGGGCCATCAGGCCTATGCGCACAAGATTCTCACGGGCCGGCGCCGCCAGATGAAGGGGCTTCGGCAATTTCACGGCATTTCGGGCTTTCCGAAGCGAGCTGAATCCGTCTACGACGCTTTCGGAACGGCGCACTCGTCGACCTCGATTTCCGCTGCGCTCGGCATGGCGGTTGCATCGCATCTCAAAGGCGAAGACGACCGCTGGACCATCGCCGTCATAGGCGACGGCGCACTCACGGGCGGCATGGCGATCGAAGCGCTGAACGACGCGGGCGTCTACAAGGAAGGCGTGAAGCTTCTCATCATCGTGAACGACAACAACTGCTCGATTTCGCCGCCCGCAGGCGCGCTCTCCAGCCATCTGGCGAAGATCGTGTCGACGCGCGCCTTCAACAGCGTTCGCGAAATGTCGAAGCGCATGCTCAAGCCCGTTCCCGGCCTCTGGGACATCGCCAAGCGCATGGAAAAGCAGGCGATCAATTTCGTGAGTCCGCCCTCGGCCATTTTCAGCGCTTTCGATCTCAATTATTACGGTCCCATCGACGGTCACGACATCAATGAGCTCCTTACGGTGCTTGCGAATCTGAAGCAGCTCAACTGCCCGATGGTGCTTCACGTCGCGACGCAGAAGGGGCACGGCTATGCCCCTGCGGAAGCCGATCCGACGCTCTACCACGGCGTCTCGCCCTTCGATCCCAAAGTGGGCATCGAGAAATCTTCGGACTGCAGGCCTTCGCCCCCGACCTACACGCAGATCTTCAGCGACTGGATCTGCGACATGGCCGCCGCCGACGAACGTCTCTACGGCATCACGCCCGCCATGCGTGAGGGTTCGGGTCTCGTCGAATTCGAAAAGCGCTTTCCAAAGCGCTATCGCGATGTCGCGATAGCCGAGCAGCACGCCGTGACGTATGCCGCGGGGCTTGCCTGCGGCGGACTCAAGCCCGTCGTTGCAATCTACAGCACGTTCCTGCAGCGCGCGCTCGACCAGGTGATTCACGACGTTGCGCTTCAGAATCTGCCGGTGATGTTCGCAGTCGACCGCGGCGGCCTCGTCGGCGCCGACGGCGCGACGCATCAGGGCGCTTTCGACATCGCCGAACTGCGCGGCATTCCGAATATGACCGTCATGACGCCGTCGGACGAAAACGAATGCCGTCTGATGCTCAATACGGCCTTCCGGATGAATGCTCCCGCAGTCGTTCGCTATCCGCGCGGCAAAGGACCCGGCATTGAAGTGACGGCCGAATTCGAAACGATCAAGGTCGGATGCTCGCGCATGCTGCGCGCCGCAGGTACGTCGGGCGCCGAAGGCAAGCGCGTCGCGCTTCTCGGATTCGGCTCCATGACGCAGATCCTAAAGCCCGTCGCCGAATCGCTCGATGCGACTTTGATCGACATGCGCTTCGCGAAGCCTTTGGATGAAGCTGCGATCATCGAAGCTGCGCGCTCTCACGATCTCGTCGTCGCAGCCGAAGAAGGCGCCTTGATCGGCGGGGCGGGCGAGGGCGTTGCGGACGTGCTCGAAGCCGAGGGCATTCTGGCGCCTTTTATGCGCTTCGGCCTTCCGGACGTTTTCGTCGAGCAGGGCACGCACGACGAACTCATGAATGACCTCGGCCTGACGACGCCTCAGATCGAGGCGGCGATCAGAAAGAAGCTCGAATCGATCTGATCCGAGTTCGACAA
>CAZUXQ010000274.1:0-2635 GCA_964624425.1 uncultured Sutterella sp. | reverse complement strand
CGCGGCGGCGTCTTTACGTCGGAGCGCGCGCAGGATGCCGCGCTCGACGAGCATTCGAGCGGAGCGCGCGCATTTGCGCGTTCGGCCACTCACCGCATCCGCTTTCTCGTCGTCGACCATGGTCCCGGCATCAGCAGCGAAGAGAAGGCGCAGCTTTTCGACGCCTTCTATTCGACGAAGTCCGAAGGCATGGGCATGGGGCTCAACATCTGCCGCACGATCGCGGAAGTGCACGGCGGGCGCATCGAAGTCGCCGACACGCCGGGCGGCGGGACGACCTTCAGCTTTACGGTGCCCGTTGCAAAAGAAAATGCCGAAGATTTTGCGAAGCACGAAGCGCTCTCGCAATGAACGGCGGCGGAAGGATTTTCGAGATGGTTGATTCACTGCAAATCGGCTGGCTTCGCCGCGCCGATCAAACCGTCTGCCGCTCTCTGAGTGCTTGATAAAATACGGCCTGTCTTTACTGGGAGCAAGTTGGAAAAGCCATGCATCCTCACTACGATTACGGTAGCGAAATGCTCGAGCAGCAGGGCATCGTCTACATCGTCGACGACGAACTCGAAGTGCGAGACTCTCTCAAGTGGCTCCTCGAGTCGCCCGAATACCGAATCGAAGACTGCGAAAGCGGCGAAACGTTCATCGCGCAGTTCAATGAGAATGTGCCGTCGGTCATCCTGTGCGACCTTCGCATGCCGGGCATGTCGGGCGCCGACGTTCAGGATCATCTCCTGCAGCGCCGCATCAGCGCGCCCTTCATCTTCATCACGGGCCACGGCGATGTGCCGCAGGCCGTCGAAGCCTTCAAGAAAGGCGCCGTCGACTTCATTCAAAAGCCCTTCCAGCAAAAGCCGCTGCGGGAGCTCGTGCACCGCATGCTCGAACGCGCCCGCGAAATACGCCGCCGCCGTCTGCAGCTTGAACTCAACCGCGCCTTGATCGACAAGCTCACTCCGCGCGAACAGCAGGTGCTCGAGCGCATCGTTCACGGCCGCCTCAACAAGCAGATTGCCGACGACCTCGGCATCTCGATCAAAACCGTCGAAGCGCACCGCGCCGCCATCATGGACAAGACTGCTTCGGGCACGGTCGCCGACCTGATGCGCGTCGTCGTGAAGTCCGAGCTCTTCCCGGAAATCAGCGCCACCTTCGCCGAAGCGGTTGCCGGCCTGCCGAGCGCAACCGCCGAAACGGGGCTTCCGCATTCGGAAGAACTGCGCCGCAGCGAAGAGAACCGCAACGCGAAGCGCGTCGAAGAAGATCTGTCTTCGCCGCTTCGCTGAGGTTGAGGCGAAGCCTTCGCAGAAGACGGATCGAAGTCTTCGCAAGACAGAGAGCGCCTGCTGACGCGGGCGCTCCTTTCATCGCATTCAGTCGAAAATCTTTTTCCCGGCGCCGCGCGTCGGAGGACCGCCGTCATGCTGAATTTTCATTTTTCGGCCGTTCTCTGCCGCATCCAGCCCCTTCTTCAAGCGCTTCAAGCCTTCTTTGAGGCCGGCCGAACCCGTCTTCGGCCTCTCCTGAACCTCTCCTCAGCTTCGCGGCAATCGACGCCGCTTCGCGCGAATTTATCGGGCTCTCCGCGAAAAAATGCCGATGCGCGAGATGCAGGCGGCGCCTTCGACGAAAAGCCGCAGAAAATGCAGCCTGCGCCCGTCTCGGTTCTTGGCGAATCGTCCATAATGCAAAGTTGCACGCCGCAGAAAAACAACCATTCGCATGCAGGAGGGAACCAAAATGACGGCCCGAATCGTTCAAGGCAAAGCACTCGCCCAATCGCTCGAAGCCGAGTGGATGCAGGAAGCCGCAAAGCTTCGCGAATCCTTCGGGCGCGCGCCTGGGCTGGCCGTCGTTCTCGTGGGCAGCGACCCGGCAAGCAGCGTCTACGTGCGCAACAAGACCCGCGCATGCGAACGCACGGGCGTGAAGGCTTTCGAGCACCGCCTGCCCGAAGAAGCGAGCGAAGCCGAAGTTCTGGATCTCATTGAGAAGCTCAACAGCAGCGACGAGATCGACGGCATTCTCGTGCAGCTTCCGCTTCCCGAACATATATCGCCAGGCAAGGTGATCGACCGCATCAGCCCAAAAAAGGACGTCGACGGCTTTCACATGCATTCGGCAGGCGCTCTTTTGACCGGCAAGCGCCGAGGCTTTCGTCCATGCACGCCCGAAGGGATCATGAAGCTCCTCGAATCGATCGGCTGCGACCCGCGCGGCAAAGAGGCCGTCGTGGTCGGACGCTCCAATATCGTCGGAAAGCCCTTGGCGCTCATGCTCCTTGAGAAGGATGCGACCGTCACGATCGCTCACAGCCGCACGCGCAGTCTCGAAGCCGTGACGCACCGCGCCGACATTCTGATCGCCGCCGTCGGAAAACCCAAGATGATTACGGCGGACATGGTCAAGCACGGCGCCGTCGTGATCGATGTGGGCGTCAACCGCCTGCCGGACGGCAAGCTCTGCGGCGACGTCGACTTCAGCAGCGTTCGAAGCGTCGCTTCCTGGCTCACGCCCGTCCCGGGCGGGGTCGGACCCATGACGATTTCCATGCTGATCGGCAACACGATCGCGGCCATGAAGAGCCGCGTCGGCGCTGCCTGACTTGATGTGAATTTTTTGACGAACCATTCAGTGA
>CAZUXQ010000273.1:0-2640 GCA_964624425.1 uncultured Sutterella sp. | reverse complement strand
CTACGGATATTCCTGCGTACTACTCCAAGTGGTTTATGAACAGACTGCGGGAAGGATGGTGCGCTTGGATCAATCCTTTTAATCAACGGCCCGTGTACGTATCTTTCAAGGACGCAAGGGTCATCGTTTTCTGGACGAAAAATCCCGGTCCTTTGCTGCCGCATCTGGATGAAATTGAAGCAAAAGGACTTCATTATTATTTCCAGTACACGCTCAACGACTATGAACAAGAGGGTTTTGAACCCAACGTGCCTTCGCTTGAAAAGAGGGTCAAGACGTTTAAAAAATTGTCCGAAAGAGTGGGGCCGGATCGTGTCGTTTGGCGTTTTGATCCGATCATTCTGACACCCAAGCTGTCCGTTCGCGACATTTTGATGCGGATTTGGACTGTCGGGAAGAAGCTGCGGGGCCTGACCAGGAAGCTGGTGGTCAGTTTTGTCGACGTTGCCGCATATCGGAAGGTTCAAGCTAATCTCATCCGCGATACGCCTTGCTTTACCAAGGAATCCGTTTTGTCTGCGGAACCCACTGCGAGCCAGCGCGAAGAACTTTGTCGCGGGCTGCAGAAGATTCGCGAACGCTGGGTGTCCGAGGGCTGGGATATTGAGGTGGCTGCCTGCGCAGAAGCAGAGGATTTGGAGCGTTTCGGCATCCGTCACAACAAGTGCATAGACGATGCTCTGATGATGAAGTGTTTCGGAAGCGATCCAAAACTGGCTGCCTTTCTGCAGACAGGCAGGCTGCAGGAGAGGCAGGCGACGCTGTTTGACCTGCCCTCAATCCCAATTTATTCGGCGGACAGCAGCAAAAAGCTTAAGGACAAAGGACAGCGAAAAGAATGCGGCTGCATCGTGAGCAAGGATATCGGGATGTACAACACCTGTCTGCACTTGTGCGTCTATTGTTATGCCAATGCAAGCCGCAAGAGCGTGCTTGCCAATCACGCTCGCCACAACCCGTCGAGCCCCTTTTTGCTGGAGCCGGCGAGTGAAAAAGAGGATATTGGGAAATGAGCCCTCTTGGGGCATTCAACGCTTGGGCTTCAGCAGAGATCTGCAGAGAGAGGGTTCCTGCTGCTCGATGCCGCCGCCTTTGCGGGCCGGGTCGGCCGGCTTGACTTGAGGCTCCGTTCACGTTGCAGGCTCCGGTTCAGACAATCCAGTTCTTTCTTCATGGGCGTCGGCCTCGGCGCCGCAGTCAAGATCATATCCTCCAGCAGCGCCGAGCGTCGATCAGCAGATTCTCGGCAGCTGTTCTCCGTTGAGCCAGTCCACCATGCGCCGTCCGCCCATGAGGGTCGTCATCTCGACAAATCCTGCATGCTCTTTGGAGACTTCGCCGATGATCGCGGCATCATGTCCGCGTTCGTGCGACTTCATGGCTTCCAGAGCGGCTTCCGCTTCGTCGGCCGGCACGACGGCGACGAGCTTTCCTTCATTGGCAACATAGAGCGGGTCAAGCCCGAGAAATTCGCAGGCGGCCTGCACTTCGGGCTTCACCGGGAGCGCGGCTTCTTCAAGAAGAATGCCGACGCTGCTTTCGGAAGCGATTTCGTTCAGGGTTGTCGCCAGACCTCCGCGCGTCGGGTCGCGAAGAACGTGCGTGCCGGGCGCGGCCTCCAAGATGCGCGCGGCCATTTCATTGAGGGGCGCGCAGTCGCTCTCAAGCGTCGTGCCGAACGTCATGTTTTCGCGCACGGACATGATCGCCATGCCGTGGTCGCCGAGGGAGCCTGAAACAAGCACTTTGTCGCCCGGCTTGGCTTCCCTGCCGGATATCATGCGGCCGGAGATTTTTTCGCCGATTCCGGCCGTGGAAATGTAGATGCCGTCGCCGCGTCCTTTTTCAACCACTTTCGTGTCTCCCGTTACGATTGCGACGCCGGCTTCCTTGGCGGCGGCGGCCATGGAGGCGGCAATGC
The DNA here is from genome assembly GCA_964624425.1 of uncultured Sutterella sp. GTDB lineage: Bacteria > Pseudomonadota > Gammaproteobacteria > Burkholderiales > Burkholderiaceae_F > Sutterella. The sequence goes on along the minus strand of CAZUXQ010000273.1, from coordinate 719 downwards.
GGTCGAGCTCTTCGAAGGGGAAGCCTTCTTCGAGAATGAAGGAGGCTGCGATGTAGAGAGGCTTCGCGCCGCAGACGGCCACGTCGTTCACGGTGCCTGCAATGGCGAGCCGTCCGATGTCGCCGCCAGGGAAGAACAGGGGCTTCACGACGTGCGCGTCGCAGGAAACGGCCACGGGATGACGAATCGCCGGCATGACGGCGCCGTCATGTCCTTGGTCGAGCCATTCGTTGCTGAAGTGCTTCGCGAAGAGCGATTTGATGAGTTCTGCGGTCGCGCGTCCGCCCGCGCCGTGCGTCATTTCGACGCGGCCGCGCTTGATGTCGAGCTTTCGCGTGCAGCCGAGCTTAACTGCGGTCATGATTTGATTCCTCTCTTCTTTCTTCGAATTCTCTTCGTCGCCGCATCGCGTCAGCCGCGTCTGCCGTAGCTGTAGAAGGCCGCGCAGGCGCCTTCGGACGAGACCATGCATGCGCCGATCGGATGCGCCGGCGTGCAGACGGAGCCGAAAAGCCTGCAGTCTTTCGGAGCCTTTTCGCCGCGCAGGATCGCGCCGCACTCGCAGGCCTTGTTGTCGGCGGCATGGCGCTCGGGCATGACGAAGCGCTTCTCGGCGTCGAATTCGGCGTACTTGCCGGAAAGCCGCAGAGCAGACTTCGGCACCGAGCCGAGGCCTCGCCATTCAAATGAGTCGCGAAGCGAGAATACGTCGGCCATGA
>CAZUXQ010000272.1:0-2647 GCA_964624425.1 uncultured Sutterella sp. | reverse complement strand
GAAGGCGTCGGCAAGGGCGGAAGCCGAGCGGCCTTTGCCGGCGGCTTCATTGAAGGCCGCCTTGACCGCGTCGGTTGCGAGGCCTTTCTTTTCCAGGTACGCAATGTTGACGAGGCTGAGTTTCGAACCGAGCGGCTCGGCATTGGTTTGAGATTGAGCAAACGCACCGAAAAGCCAGCCTTTGGAGTCTCCGGATGCTTTCGGCTTGTCTTCGAGCGAAGCGCCGACAACGCCTTGGACGCCTTCGCCCGGCAGCGCAGTGAAGCGCTCGACCTCGAGAAGTTCGAGCTTTTCGTGCTGCGCGGCCTTTTTGAGCGCTTGCGAGAGCGGATGCGTGCTCATGGCGCCCAGACTCCCCGCAAGCTGCAGCGCGCGGGTGCGGTCGGCATTGAAAAGCGCGATGTCGGCCACTTCGGGTTCGCCCTTCGTAAGCGTGCCCGTCTTGTCGAGGCCGACGAAGCGGATCTTGCGAGCTTCCTCAAGGAAGAGGCCGCCTTTGACGAGCAAGCCGCAGCGCGTTGCGGCGGCAAGCGCCGAAACGATCGTGACGGGCGTCGAAATGACGAGCGCGCAGGGGCAGGAAATGACGAGAAGGCAGAGCGCCTTGTAAATCCAGTCGAGCCATTCGCCGCCGAAGAAGAGCGGCGGCAGAACCGCAGCAAGGAGCGCAAGCGCGAAAACGATCGGCGTGTAGATTTCGGCGAAGCGGTCGACGAAGCGCTGCACGTTGGACTTGGAAGCCTGAGCGTTTTCTACGGCTTCGATGATTCGGGCCGTCAGGCTCTGAGAGGCCGCAGCCGTAGCCGCAAAGTCGATCGTGGACGTAAGGTTGACTGTGCCGGCCCAAACGGCTTCGCCGGGACCTTTTTCAACAGGCATCGACTCGCCCGTCACCATCGACTGATCGAGCGTCGTGACGCCTTTGCTGATCTTGCCGTCCACCGGAATGCGGCCTCCCGGCGCGACGCGGATGAGGGCGCCGGGACCGACGGCGGCGACCGGCGTCGGCACGAGGGAGCCGTCCGCCTGAATGCAGTCGGCCGTTTCGGGGGCGACGCTCATGAGGTCGCGGATTGATCGGCGCGCCTTCGTCATCGACAGCTGCTCGATCGCTTCGGAAATTTCGAAGAGCACCATCACCATGGAGGCCTCGGGCCAGGCGCCGATCAGAACGCCGCCCGTGACGGCCACGGCCATGAGGGCGTTCATGTTGAGTCTGCCCTTGAGCGTGCTCTGAATGCCTTTCTTGAAGGTGCCGAGTCCGGCGAGAGCGATGGCGGCGACTGCAAGAGCGAGGCTTGCAATGTTGGCCGTCTGGCCCCAATCGACCGCGCCGTATTCGCGGCAGAGTTCGATCGCTTCCGAGACAAGCGCAATCGCGAGCGCAAGGAAGTAGCGCTTCCAGGGCGTGCCGTCTTCAAAAGAGGGAGCAGACTTCGCCGCGCTCGTCATCACGGTTGCCTTGTAGCCCGCGATCTTCACGCACTCGACGGCTTCGTCGACCTTGTCGGCGGGAACTGCAATCGTGCGGTTCATGATATTGATGACGCAGCCCTCAAGCGAGTGTTCCTTGAAAGCCTTTTCGATTTCGCCGGCTTCGACTGGGCAGTCCATTTCCGGAACATTCAGAAAGACTGCGGCCCCGGCGCCTGCCGACGCTTCTTCGGATGCCGAGCGTCCGCCGGCAACTTCGAAGCTGAGTCCGGACGCGCGCGCGGCTTCGAGGAACGCTTCGCGCGAGAGGCTCGTTTCGGCCAGCTCGACGCGCACCATGCGCTCGCCGTAGTCGGGCAGGAGCTTTGCCGGTTCTTTGCCGGCATCTCGGGCGGCGGCTTCCGCGGCTTTTTCAAGCGCCCGGAATTCGACCGGACAGCACATGTCGGGGATTCTGATCGTGAAGGTTGTCATGATGCGTGATCTTGTCGGTGACGTACTTTGGAACGGCGTCGGCACGACGGCTCGAGTCTGTCGAGCTTGGAGCTGTGGAGGAGCTGACCGCGCCTGCGAAGAAAGGCGAGCGTGCGGACGCATTTTTCATGCACAAATGCATTGCACACCTTGAAGTGATTGCAAGGTCAAGCATTTGCGATATACTTTTTTCCCTTTGATCAATTTCCGCCATGAAGGGCACCGTCCATGCGAATCAGCGAATTGGCATCCATCACCGGCAACACGCCCGAAACGATCCGCTATTACGAGAAAATCGGCCTCCTGCCGCCTGCCTGCCGCGAAGCGAACAACTACCGCAGCTACGGCCGGCAGCACGCCTCGCGGCTCGTCTTCATCCGTCACTGCCGCAATCTCGACATCGGTCTCGAAGAGATCCGCTCGCTGCTGACGGCGCTCGACGAGAGAACGCCCGCATCGGCCGAGTGCGCGCACGCATTGATCGACCGGCATCTCAAGGAGGTCGATGAGCGCATCAAGGATCTTCAGGAATTGAAGGGGCATCTGTTGGATCTTGCGGAGCACTGCCGAGGCGAACACGGCGAAGGCGAAATGTGCGGGATCATCGCGGAGCTTTCCGAGCGCTCGACGTCTCCTTGCTGCCCGCACGGCTGCGCCGTCGACGGGAGCCGCCGCGGCAGGGCCTGACAGGGAATCGGCCAAACCTCGGCTCAGCCGGAAGCTCTCAAGGCAGAACTTC
>CAZUXQ010000271.1:0-2652 GCA_964624425.1 uncultured Sutterella sp. | reverse complement strand
GGCTCGCCCCAGAAGATCTTCTTGTTCCAGGGATAGCGCGGAAGCGTCCGGTCACGGGCCGCATCGAGCCTGAGCGGCGACGCGCCGACCGCGGCCTGCAGCTGCGCGCAGGCCGTGCGCCACTGAAGAAGGCCGCCGCCGCGCGCGAGCGTCCCGTGCACGAACGCGTCCCTGCCGGCAGCCTTCGCGGCGGAGCGAATGTATCCCAGGAGAATCGCATGCGGGCCGACTTCGATGAATTTGGTCGCGCCGTCGCCCAAAAGCGCCGAAACCGCCCGCTCGAAGAGCACGGGCTGCCGGATGTTCCGCCACCAGTAAGCGGCATCCGTCGGGACGCCGTCCGCGCGCGCGCCCTCGACGGTCGAATAAAAGCCGACGGCGGGAGGCCGCGCCGCGATGCCGGAAAGCGCGCGGACGAGTTCGTCTTCAAGAGGCGCCATGCGCGAGCTGTGAAAGGCATAAGGAAGCGCAAGCTTCTTGAAGAGTCCGCCGGCCCCCTTCACGAGCGGGCGCAGCGCATCGATCGAAGCTTCTTCGCCCGAAAGCGTGTAGCTGTCGACGGCGTTGAATCCGGCGATTTCAACATCCGGATAATCGGCAAGCAGCGCCTTGAGCTTTTCTTCGGAAAGCTTCGCCGCAGCCATCGTGCCGGAACCGAGCATGCGGCCCTGCAGTGCGGAGCGCTCGAAAATCACCTTCGTCGCATCGGCCAGCGAGAGACACCCGGCGGCCCAAGCGGCCGCCGCTTCGCCCACGCTGTGCCCCGCAACGGCATCGGGCTTGATGCCCGCATCGGCAAGAAGCAGCGTCGCGCCGACCTGCACCGCAAAGATGAGAGGCTGGGCGACTTCCGTGCGTTCGACGTCAGCCGAGTCCTTTTCAAGCGCTTCGCCGATTTTCCAGCCTGCAAGCGGGAAAAAAGTTTCGTCGATTTCGTCGACGGCGCGCCTGAAGCGCGGCTCGCCCGCATACAGCTCCGCCCCCATGCCGGCCCACTGGCTGCCGTTGCCCGAATAAATGAAAGCGGTTTTCCCTGCGCGGACAGCTCCCGCAACGCGCTCAGCCGCCCAGACGCCGGCCTCGGTGCAGGCGGGAAGCCGACCGCTCGTCGAGAAAGCATTGAGCGCATCGACCGCCGCCGAAACGCTCCCGGCATTCACGACGAGAGCATTCGAAAGGCGCTCGCGCTGCGCTGCCGCCGCTGCGGCCGTGCGGTTGAATGCATCCGCATCCGCGCCGGAAAGGCGCTCGGCGTAGGCGCCGGCAAGCGCGCGAAGACTTTCCGCGCTCTTTGCGGAAAGAAGGAGAGGATGAAGCGTGCCGGGCGCTTTTGCGGGATTCGAAGCTTCCTCCTTTTCGCGCGCCCGCACTGCGGCTTCGGCGGTAAAAGCGCCCGCGTCCTCAAGGAGCACGTGCGCGTTCGTGCCGCCGAAGCCGAACGAGTTGACTCCGACGAGCGGCGCGCCGGCAACTTTCGGAAGCGGCGTCCTTTCGCGAGCGACGCGAATGCCCAAGCCCTCGAAGTCAATGGCGGGATTGAGCCTGCTGAGCTGGATGTTTGCGGGCACTTCATGCTCGCGCAGCACCAAGATTGCTTTGGCGATGCCGGCCATGCCCGAACCCGTTTCCAAATGCCCGAGATTCGACTTGACCGAACCGATCAAAAGAGGCTGCTCGCCCTCGCCGCGGCGGCCGAGCACTTCGCCGATGCTTTTCGCCTCGATGGGATCGCCCGCCGCCGTGCCTGTGCCGTGAGCCTCAAGATACGCCACGCGCTTGCGGTCGACTCTGGGGTCTTCATAAATCGACTGAAGAAGCCGCTTTTGCGCCGCCCCATTCGGAAGCGCAATTCCGTTCGTGCGGCCGTCGGAATTGACTCCGGTTGCGCGAATCACCGCGTGAACGGCATCGCCGTCGCGAAGCGCCGCAGCGAGAGGCTTGATCAGCATCACCGCTCCGCCTTCGCTCCGCACATAGCCGTTGCCGTCGGCATCGAACACCTTGCAGCGGCCGTCCTTCGAAAGCATGTGCGCCTTGGAGAAGCCGACAAAAGGCATCGGAGAAAGCAGGACGTTGACCCCTCCCACAAGCGCCATCGGAAGATTTTCCGCCGTCATGGCGCGGCAGGCTTCATGCAGCGCGACGAGACTCGACGAACACGCCGTGTCGATCGTCATGCTCGGGCCGTGCAGATCGAAGCAGTAGCTCAAGCGATTGGCAATCATCGAAAGCGATGTTCCCGTCATCGCGTAGGGATTGGTAACGGACAGATCGTCCGAATGAATCATCCCCATGTCGGTGGAAGCCGCGCCGATATAGACGGCCGCATTCGTTCCCGCAACGCTCGACGGCTTGATGCCGGCGTCCTCGAAAGCCTCCCAGGCCATTTCGAGCGCCATGCGCTGCTGAGGATCGAGAGCTTCGGCTTCCTTCGGACTCATGCCGAAAAATGCCGCATCGAACGCCTTGACGTCGCCGACAATGCCTGCGGCCGTCGTGCAGGCTCTGCCCGGAGCCTTCCGCTCCGGATGCCAGTAGCGCCGCATGTTGAAGCGGGAATCGGGAACATGTGCGACGACGTCCGCACCCTTGGCCAGCACATTCCACAAGCCGTCCAAAGATTCGATGCCGCCAGGGAACCGACAGCCCACG
>CAZUXQ010000270.1:0-2666 GCA_964624425.1 uncultured Sutterella sp. | reverse complement strand
GTAATCGCGGGCGTGACGGTACGCAGTAGCACACTGCCTACCGACTGCGCCGTGGTCTTGAAATCAGACCATGCGTTCTTGAAGGCCCGTGCAGTCTTCGCATCCTGTTCTGTGAAAGCCGTCTTGCGATACTTCTGCAAGAGCGCATCCATCGCCTCCTGCCCTTGCAGAAATACGGGAATAGCATCGGACGCAACGCCCTGCGCCTGCAGAAAGCGCCGCGCCGCGCTCTGGCTCATCCCCTCGACTTTCTTTGCAAGCGTGAAGACCTCTTCGGCGGGTCGCCCCGTCTTCTCATAGAAGGACTTCATCGTGGAGAACATCGACTCAGCTGAGCCGCCCGCCGCTTCCGCCGCTTTGCCGAAAGCGTCCAGCTTCTCCACGGAAATGCCAAGCTGAGAGCTGAGATTCCCGAGGGAATTTGCCTTCTCGATATAAGACGTGAAAGCCTTCGCGCTCCCCGTCACCAGCCCGAGGGCCGCGGCCAACTGCCCGATGCCCGTCTTGAAGGAATTGATGATCGGGTCGAGACCCTTGAAGGACGAACCGATGACGGCCGCCGCTTCCTTGCCCGCCTCGCCGAGATTGCGGATGCGCTCCGCACTGTCGGCAAAGGAAAGCGCGGAAACCGAAGCCGCCTTCCGGCTCGCCGCGCCTGCCTTCTCAACGTCCTTGCTCGCCTTGCTCGAAAAGTCCCCGATCTGGGCGCGGGCCTTGTCGATCCCCTTCGTCAGTTCGCCGGCATCGAGCCCGATCGAAATCAGCAGGCTGTCCACAACCGAACCCGCCATCATGTCTCCTTGCGAGCGGCAAGCCACTCATGGTAGTTCTGCAGCATCAAGACCTCGTCGAGGTCGTAAATGTCCTGCAGGGAATAAAAAGTCTGCGCCTCCCTGAGCGTGCAGAGACGCGCCGATATGACGCGCCCGCATACTGGGGGGAGGTTTTCTAGCCTCGCGGCGCCCTTGATTTTTCGGAGCTCGGCGAGCCAGGCGTCTCGGCAAGGAAGTTCGACGCTCCGTCTTTGAGAAAAAAACCGAAACTAGCCTTCGCCGCCTCGATTTTGATCTCCATGATCGTAGTCGGATAATCGAACTTTCCGGCAAGCGTCTCAGAATTGAGCGATTGCGCCTGCCCCTTGATGCGGCAGCACGAAAGAAGCTCATCCCACAAGGGAAGCGCCTTTTCGATGTCCACAGCGCCGAGCGCGTCCATAAACTGCCGGATGGTCGTCTTTTCGCCCTCCTTGAAGACGCTGAGCGCTCCGCCGACGGCCGCGCCGACGCGCAGAAGCCACCGCTCGCCGCGCACGGCGTCCATCGGCGTGATTTCAATTTCAACGAGTCGATCCCCGTCCTTGACTTCAACAATCGTCTTTTCGCGCATTGCTTCCCGCTCCCTACTTCACGCTGCCGAAAGTGAACTGAAGGCTGATCGGATCCAGCACTCGATTGACTGGAGGCATGGCCTGACCCTGCGTCAATGCGCCGCCCGAGTACGTGTAGGTCTTTCCCGTCGACGGGAGCGACACCGTCAGGCCGACTTCAAGCGGCGCTTTGGCCGTGCGCTGCGCCTGCATGAATTCGCGAATGTAGGGAATGGCGGGCGAGGTCGGCTGAAGCGTGATCGTGACCGGAATCGGGTTCGGGGTGTAGCCGTAGACCATCTCTGCGTCAACGGTCATTTCCGCCTGCACTTCCTGAATGGCCTCGGCCTGAATTGCCGCGTCGGTTGAAAACTGCGAGAGCTGAATGCCTGAAGGGGCAACATCTTCGAGCGTCAGAATCGCTACCAGATCAGCAGAGGTTTTATTGTTCAATGCCATTTTCCAGGCTCCATAAAAAAAGCCGCCCGAAGGCGGCTTAAGTTATCTGATAATTGTATTGTGTGAAATCAGAGTGTCACAGTTACGGGAATTTCCGTGCGTTGGACGGAGCCAGCATAGGCGTACACGAGGTACATCGTCGGCGATCCGCGCTCAGCTCGCGTAGACGCACCCGGGTCTTCGATCTGCAGGTAATAGCCGTTCGTCTCAAGATCACCGGCGGCTGTCTCATCGCCCGTCTCCTGCAAAATCTGTGTTTCCTGCGAGGTCGAAAGACTGATGCCCGCATCCATCGCGCCCACTTTGAGCGCCTGCTCAATGGGGTCTTGGCACCATGCACGGATCATCGCGAAGCCCGTGTCGTTGTACGGTACGCGATTGACCGAGGCGAAGCCGTTCATGATGCTCGTCTGCAGCTTGCTCTTGAACCAGATCATGCCGATCAGCACATCGTAGAACAAATACATGTCGCCCGTCAGAGCGCCGCGATTTGCGAACGTGAACTCGTCATTTCTGGTAGCGAACTGACCGATGTAGGAAACGCCCAATTCGTCAAGAGCCGTCGCGGAGTCTTCATCCGTGATGGTCGGTTCAAGACCGCTGGCGGCCTTGCCGAAGATCACCTTCATGCCCTGCGTCTGATCCCATTTGATCGTTGCGGGATAGGCAATCGCAAAGGCCGCCGTCGTGTAGTTGTTGGCATAGAGCATGAGCGTGCAGTTGTAGGCATCTTTGATTGCGTAGGCAATCGTGTTGGCCTGCGTCAGCTGACTGCACATGTTCGCGTCCGATGACCAGAACACATAGACGTAGTCGTCGTCAATGTCCGCCCATGCGCTGC
>CAZUXQ010000269.1:0-2690 GCA_964624425.1 uncultured Sutterella sp. | reverse complement strand
TAGGTCTTGCCTTCGTACTGGAAGGCGCCGTCCAATTCGACGTCGAGTTTGTCGTCCCACGGATAGGCGATCGGCTGCGGACGGTTCGTCTTCTTGTCCCAGACGACGTATGTGGTCTTTTCAAGCTTCGGATCGAGGTCGCTCGCGTGAATGAGGCGCTTTGTTTCGGTGTCGACGAGGTACGGGAGGTTCGTCCACTTCATGACGAATTCGGCGTCGTAGAGCTTCTTCTCGAGGATGTAGCGAATCCAGCAGAGCATGAGCGCGACGTCGGTTCCCGGACGGATCGGCAGCCAAATGTCGGCCTTTGCGGCGTCGGGCTGGAAGCGCGGGTCGATCGAAATCGTCTTCACGCCTTTGGCGCGCAGCTCGACGAGCGCGCGGCCGCCGCCCGCAGTGCGGCTGTAGGAGGCGTCTGTGCCCCAAAGAACGAGCACCTTCATTTCGGTGTTGGGGTTGTAGATTTCGCGCGAGGATTCGTCGGCGATCGAAGTCGACGGACCTCCGTACATGATGTCGTACGCGAGGGTGCGCGGGAGGTAGCACTGCGCGCAGCCCGGTTCGTAGAAGTTCGGCGTGCCGAAGGCGGTTGCAAAGCGCGGAATGCCGGGTTGCCGCCGCCAGTCGTGACGAGCACGGCTTCGGCGCCGTACTGGCGGCGCACTTCTTCCATCTTTTTGGCGATGATGTCGATCGCTTCCTTCCACGAAATGCGGCGCCACTTGTTTTCGCCGCGTTCTCCCGCGCGGATGAGCGGGTACTTGTTGCGATTCGGGTGATATAGGGCGCTCACGCCCGAGAGGGCCTTGGCGCAGAGGCTACCGCGCGACATCGGGTAGTCGGGGTTGCCTTCGATCTTCACGACTCGGCCGTTGCGCACGTGCGCGAGAATCCCGCAGTTGTGAATGCAGGCGCGGCAGCAGGTCTTGACGATCTTCGTTTCGTCTTCCGCGGAAGCGGCGGCAGGCGCGTCGGCTGCGCGCGCATCCTTCACGAGACCGTCGGCGAGCGGACTCTTCAATGCGGCGGCGCCGGCAAGCGCTGAGGCTTCTAGGAATGAGCGTCTGGAAATGGACTTCAATTCCATGATTGGAACTCCTGGAAAAGGATGGAAATTCATCAGAGGCCTGCGGAACGGCTGCGTTTTTTTTTTTGAAAAGCGCAGGCGCAATCCCGCAAAGCCTCCTCATGGATGCAGGCAACAAGAATCGAAGGGCAGGCTTTTTGCCGTGCCTGCCCTTCAAGGCGTCCCTGCGCCTTTTTCAAAGCCGCACTCCGCACTCAGCCGTCGGATCCGGGAATGACGTTTTCCAACATCAGTTGTCTCCTTTTATGGGGCTTCTTTGTCTTGCTTTTGTTCGAATGGACTTGAGGCCGAGATTCGCGGGCGGGGCTGGCGCCCGAGAACGAGGGGGTCTCGACCTTAACTTAAGTTTCTTCGACTGAAAAACCGGAAGCACGCTTAATTCCGCAAGAAAACTTGCGGAAATCGCAATTTATTGCGACTCTTTCTAGCTTTAAATTTTGAAGAAAAACAATAGATTGACTGTTTTTTTGAAGTGTTCCAAGCGAAGATGGGCGTGCTTGGGAAATTTCCCTAATCAGGATGAGCCTTTCGAAGAGGAGCTAGGGAATGTCCGGGCAAATTGCCCAAAGTTTTTGTCTCTTATGGATCAATGAAAGAGAAAGGCATCCCGGAAGAAGGTGCGTGCCCGGGAGCTGCATTTTGCGAATGCAGAGAGAAATGCTGAATGAACGATCGACCAGCTTGCCTGCAAAATCTGCAAATGACGACTTTTTCGATTTCTGCCCCAACGGATGGCATCCGACAGCGGAAAATGAGCGGAACAGGCAGGTCGAGCAAATCGAGCAAATCGAGCAAAGAATAGCGAGTTTCGTTGGCGCCTTCGATTGCCTTGCGAAACTAAAATCAACCTTGTGAAGCTCCTGACCGCTGCCGGCTCCGCTTTCCTTGAACGTGCGGCGCGCATTCGGACTTCGCTTGCGGACGCACTGTCCTGACGCACTCGAATGTCTTCAGGTCGTCCGCATCTCAATCGGGAAACTGAGAACGCAACAGGGGAGGGAGCACGATGCTTTCGAGAAGACAATTTTTGACGGGCGCCGCGGCTGCGGCCGGCGCGCCGGCTGCGCTGACGGCGCGAGCGGCAGGATCTCAGGCTCCGGCATCTGCGGCGCCTGCGGCGGCAAACGGCCGCGCCAAGGTCTATTTCACGCGCGACATCTCCGCGGCAGGCCTCCTCAAAGCCTACAAGATGGTTTCTGGCGGCATCAGCGGCAAGGCCGCGATCAAGCTCCATACGGGCGAGCCAAACGGCCCCAACATCCTGCCGCGCGAATGGATTCAGGCCTTCCAGAAAGAGGTGCCCGACACGACCATCGTCGAATGCAACGTCTTTTATGCAAGTCCGCGCCAGACGACTGAAGGCCACCGCCGCGTGCTCGAAACAAACGGGTGGACCTTTTCGCCCGTCGACATCATGGACGAAGACGGCGACGTGCCGCTTCCGATTGCAGGGGGCAAGTGGCTCAAGGAAGTCCATGTCGGGAAGCATCTTCTCAACTACGACTCCATGATCGTCCTCACGCACTTCAAGGGCCACACCATGGGCGGCTTCGGCGGCTGCCTCAAGAACAACGCCATCGGCTGCGCCTCCGGCGCTCGCGGC
>CAZUXQ010000268.1:0-2699 GCA_964624425.1 uncultured Sutterella sp. | reverse complement strand
CAACACGATCACTTATGCGACGCCTGAATTTGCAGGCGTCAAGGTTTACGCGCAGTACTCACTTGAAGCCGACGGCGATGAAGACGAAAAGTCCGGCGCCAACAAGCGCTACGCCGCTCTGGGTGTTGCTTATGATGCCGGAGCCTTCAGCACGGGACTCGTTGTTGATACGATCAGGAACGGCAGAGGGAGCAAAAATGCGACGAACAACACGGAGGACTCTTTGAGTATTTCCTGGGGGGCTTCCTATGACTTTGGCGTCACGAAGCCCATGATCCTCGTTCAGTACGGCAAGAATGAAAACAAGCTCGGCGGCTTCAGCATCTCCAGCATGTACGAAGAATACACCGGCGGAGAGGAGAAGGCCGTCAGCACCGGAGGCCTCAAGGGCTTTGCCGTGTCGCTTGGTGCTGTCACGCCTCTGCTTGGCGGCAACCTCTATGCTGCCGTGAACTATACGGACGGCGAACTTGACGGCGATACGATTGGCGAAAATGTAGAAAGTGAAGATCAGTACATTGAACGCGGAGACATCCAGCGTTGGGGCGTGGCAGTCGGCTACGACTATCCGCTCAGCAAGCGGACCAAACTCTACGGTTTTGCCGCCTACAACGAAGGCGAATACAAGGGGTCTTCCTACTTGAGCAACGGCGAACTTGACGGCTCCGGCAAGTTCAAGGAAAAGGATGCCGAAGTCGGCGTCGGCCTGATCCACTACTTCTAATCAGAAGTTTGTCTGTTGCTGATTTTGAAGAGTTCAGCCTTGTCCCCAAACTCCCGGAGGTCTGCACCCTATGCGGTGCTGGCCCACCGGGAGCAGTACACCCAACACCCACTGCCTGGAAGACGTCCCGCTACATCTTCGTCAGGCTTTCGACACGCTACAAGCGGCTCTTGCCCTAGCAACAGGCATGATCCACTGACCTGACAGGACCCGCTCAAACACCTTGTCGAGCGAATTGCTCGGCATTTTCCACACTTGGGATTCGCTTCGGCATATCGTTTGGCGTGTACGCCAAGCACGCGCAGCAAAGTCTGTGCCTGCAATAGAGAAAAAGCTTGCCGACGCGGGTCGGCTTCGTACACTGCAGGCGATTGCATTCGTTGTCGACCTTCATGATTCGGAAGTCGCTTTCGATGATGTTCCGGTCCGAGTAAAGGGCAAGTGCTTCCCGAGGATTCATAGGATCGCTCGTGCGAAGCGCCAGACAGTCCTCAAACTCCAAAGCTTGGTTGATCTTGGCTTCGCTGCGTCCCCAAAACGGACGCTCTTTGCCGTCCTTGTCTTCGACCGTTCCTTTCAAGACGAAACCCGAAATTCGAGTCCATAGCTCCAGCGGCACCATCCCGCCGGGACTCTTGTTCTTGATGGCGATGATCTGTTCGACCTCTGCAGCGAAATGCCGCGCGGCTCTGGCTTTCTGCTCCGGACTGAAGAAGAGATGGAGGCAGACGCGGACATTTGCGCCAGCAGCTGTTCGCAGCCTTTCCTGCTCGTCTTCAACCGGCTGGCTGCGCATAGACGATCAGTCCTGTTCCCGGGTCAAGCTTCGCCATGTTCGTCAATTCAGTGCAGTGCTTTCGCATCAGCCGCTTGATCGACTTCTCTGCACGAAGTGCACGCCCTCATCGAGCAGATGCTGCGCATCGCACACACTCTTATAGCCGCAGTCCGTGATGAGCATGAGCCGGTGGAGATCAAAGTCGTTCGCCTGCATGTGCTTCAAGATCGGAACAAACTTGAGCCCTCGCAACTGTCGACATAGAGCGCTTCGCCGGTCATTTCATCGCAGACCAGAACAAAGTTGACCTGCTTTAGGAAGGCCTCCTGCTTGGCATGTCCGCATTCGGGCGCAGTGATGGTTCCCAAGCAGATGAATGAAGATGCTGGTGCTGTCGAAGGCCGACAAAAGGGCTGGTGCGTTCAGCGCGGCATGCCGGGCATCGGCGACGGCCTTTTCCGAAACCTTCCTTCAGACCTGCATTGTCCATCTGATCCGCAACAGTCTGAAGTTTGCCGGCATGAAGGACTGTAAAAGGCGCGGCGGCAAAGCTGAAGACGATTTGTCGGACGGCGAATGCCAAAGCGGCGCTGCCGGCGTTCGAGGCTTTCGAGATATCCGAACCGTGCCGGAAGCACCCCGAAATTGGAAGCATATCCGAGTTTAGGAGTTTGGCGATATAAAAACGGCGCAATTATCCTGTGAATCAGGCAAAGCGCCGTTATTGAGATTTCTTTCTTTATAGGGGTGCCGCATCGCTGTCCGCGAAGCGGATCATTTCCGGCACAGCGTCCTCGTCCGAGCCGAAGCGCGTTCCCAGGCACCTGGCCAGTTCTGCCCGGCTGCATGCCGGCGGCACCGCCGACAGCCCGCATGCCTCCAGCACGAGATCGCCGTGGTCCGACGGCATCAGCCTTTCGGCGATCAGAATCCTGCAAAGCTTCTTGTTGTTCACCCACGGGTTCGCCTCGCGCATCGACGCTCGCTCTGCGACGGGCATGAAGACGTACTGCTTCCGGCCTGGGTTGTAAATCGCAGCCGCCCGGGCACTGTCCCGTACTTTGCAGATCTTGCCGATGCGGCCGGCGGCGCTTTCCCAAGAATGTTGCAATCATGCAACAGAAGCCGGAAATTTTCTTTCCGTCAGAAATGGCTGCGCTGCAAGGGTTTCCATGTAAATTAGGGTTTATCTCTATA
>CAZUXQ010000267.1:0-2705 GCA_964624425.1 uncultured Sutterella sp. | reverse complement strand
GCAAGTAGGCTGAGCGTCCGTAGGGCGTGGATAAGTCTGCTCTTTACCAGGAAAGCGCCCCTCGACTGAGAAACTCTTCCTGAGGGAACTCGCAAGTCCTAGCCTGATATGAACTCACAACGTCACTAAGTTTTTCTGGAATTGATACACTTGATTTTTGGTTCGTGTATCGTAAAAAAAAGTCCAAGAAAATGTCCGCACCTTCTTGGCGCACTTTTATCTCGCGCTTGACAGCTCATTGCAAGTCCATTGTTCAATTGCACTGATTTTTTTGATTTCGATCTGTTAAGATTTATCGAACAATTCGAGGCGCGGGAACTCCTGCAGTAACAATGCATCCCGCTGTGATTCAATCATGCGACTTCAAAGCTGCCGGTTCGATGCAACGGCATTGGCCGAAAGAATGTCCGCTCGGCAACTCTCCAGCGGCGGCATTCTTCTGGCAGGCGGCTCGCGAAACTTCTTTGCTCTCCAAAACTCATGCAAAACAAGGAAGACAATACTGGGATTTCCGTGACGCTGCGCCAGTTTCAGGTCTTTTTGACAATCGCCAAAACCGAGAATGTCGGGGCGGCCGCCGAACAGCTTGCGATGAGCAAAAGTGCGGCTTCCCAAGCTCTGGCCGAACTTGAAAGCCGCTTGGGCGTCCAGCTCTTCGACCGCAACCGCGGCCGCATCTTCCTCACCGCCGAAGGCCGCCGCCTCATGCCGCAGGCCGACGAAATGGTGAGCCGCGCGGCGTCGATTTCCGAGCTCTTCCGCTCGCAGAAGAAGCACTGCCACTTCCGCGTGGGCTGCACGCGCACAATCGGCACCTTCATGATCGCCGATCTCTTGCGAGGCTTTGAAGACGAAAAGGATTGGCTGCCGGCAGCGGAAATCGCCAATACCCACGTCATCGCCGAAAAGCTCGCCCGCTTCGAGCTCGACACGGCGCTGATCGAAGGACCGGTTACGGATTCCGATCTCGTGACCGAACCCTGGATGGAGGATGAGATGGTGGTGATCGCGCCCAAGGAGCATCCGCTTACCGGCCGGCCCGTGAGCTACGAAGAGCTCGCGCATGCGCGCTGGATTCTTCGCGAAGAGGGTTCGTCGTCTCGCAACTTTTTCGATACGCAGCTGCGTCAAAAGCTGACGACCGTTCGCCTCAATGCAGAATTGAACAGCTTCGACGCGATTCTGCGAAGCGTCCTGATCGGCCTGGGTCTTACCTATATTTCAAGCCGCGTGCTGACGGATCCTTTCTACGGCCGCTTCGTTTCGCGCGTGGAACTCCCCGACAGCTTCCGGCGTCAGCTTACGTTCTGCCATCATCGCGACAAGTTTTTGTCCGACGACGTGCGCGACTGGATGGACATTTGCCGCAGCTACGCGCAGCGCCAGAACCGCCGTTTCGAGGACGGCTGTGCGCTCTCGCGCACGTTCGGGCGCAGCTTCCCGTCCGGCTTGAGCTCCGCGTCGAGCCCGAAGCCGGATTCGTCGTCAGGCGGCTGCCCGAGCTGATTCCCAGGCGAAAGCTTCCGTCGGACGGCTCGATTCGGTCGAATTTTTGCAGGATTTTCCCGAAAGCCGGCAGGCGGCGCTCATGCGCCGATCAGAAGGACTAAATTGAGATCAGCTTGATCCGGCCGTTCGGACAAGCGCCCGGCGGCGAATTCATTTTTTGGAAGGATTTCATCATGACCGACATCGTTGAGCTTTCTTTGGACAAGGCCTACCGCCTCTTCAACATCGGCGCAACCTGCATCGTGAGCGCCGCTTGCGAAGGCCGGGAAGACGCCATGGCCGCTGCGTGGAATACGGCTCTCGACCTCACGCCCTGCAAGGCGACGGTCGTCGTCGACCGCACGCACTATACGCGTTCCCTGATCGACAAGAGCGGCCGCTTCGCCATTCAGTTTCCGACTGCTGCGGTCGCGAAGCAAGCAATGTTCTTGGGCAGCGTTTCGAAGAACGACAACGAAAAGAAGCTCGAAGAGAGCGGCGCTGAATTCTTCAAGATGCCCGGTTTCGACATTCCGCTCATGAAGGGCTGCGCGGGCTGGGTGATTTTCAAGGTGATCCCCGAAGCCGAGATCAGCCGCAAGTACGATTTGTTCCTGGGCGAAGCCGTTGCCGCCTGGTCCGATCCGCGCGTATTCAAGGACGGCCGCTGGCTCTTCGAAACGGCGCCCGAAGAGCTCCATACGCTCCACTACGTCGCGGGCGGCCATTTCTATGAGATCGGCCGCGTGCTCAACGTGCCGGGCTACGACGAATAAGCTTCAAAGCATAGGCGCAGCGGAGACAATTCCATTCATCAGAGCGCCGTCGGCCTGCGGAAGGGCTCGAATCTCGGCTCGCGTCGGCAAAGGCGGCGCTCGCGTCAGCCTGCCCCTGCCGGTCAAGGGCGCGGACGACGTCTCTGCCGGCGCTTCCTGCTGGATCTGAGATTCTTCAGCGTCGGCGCCACCTTCAGGATCGGCAGCCTCATTCTTTTTTCCAGACTTGCCGGATTGATTCGCTCGACTTACTGTTCGCAAAAATGCAGCCGGTCCCGCCAGCAAGACGCCCGCAATGGCTGACTCCGAAAAGCTGCTTATGGTTCCGGCAGAACTCGCTCCCTCGGCTTCGCTTCCGCTTTCGAGAAGATGCTTTCCTGCTTTGCGAAAGCCGGAGGTGCTGATGCTTGATGCAGCAGAGGCGCAGGCGTCCTGACCTTG
>CAZUXQ010000266.1:0-2722 GCA_964624425.1 uncultured Sutterella sp. | reverse complement strand
ACACGATGTCGAAGGTCCTCTCCCCGGGCTTCCGTCTCGGCTACTTCATGGCGTCGAAGAACATCATCGACGCGCTTGCCCAGATGAAGACCGCCGTCGACCTGCACACGAACTCCTTCACGCAGCTCATCACGGCGCGCTGCCTCAGCGAAGGCCTGATGGAAAAGCATCTGCCGGCCGTTCGCGCACTTTACAAATCGCATGCCGAATGCATGCTGCAGGCGCTTGAGGACTACATGCCGAAAGGCTGCGGCATCACGTGGACGAAGCCCGCGGGCGGCATGTTCATCTGGATCGAGTTCCCGGAAGGCGTCGACGCCTCCGAGGTCATGAAGAAGGCGATCGCTTCCGATACGCCGGTCGCTTTCGTGCCGGGCGTCGCGTTCTTCGCCGACAAGCCGAAGATCAACTGCGCTCGCCTCTCCTTCGTGACGGTTCCGAACGAAAAGATCATCGCCGGCGTGAAGTCGATTGCCGAGGCGCTGAAGACTTTTCTCTAGCGGCGAGCCGCCGGCGATTCGAATTGAAGGCGCCGGTCCCGCGCGAGGCCGAAGCGCTCTCAGCGCTTCGGCGGCTGTCGTCCGAGGCCGGTCAGTGCGGCAGCAGACGGCACGCGCATGCTCTTGAAGGCGGCGCCTGATAGTACGGATGCGAACGCGTTGAGAGCATGCAGGGATTCGCGAGATCGCCGGGAACAAGGCGAATCGCCCAGAGAAGCGGATCCATGCCGCCCTGATTGAGTTGCGGGCCAAGCTTCGCTTCGCGTACTTTGCCCGTCTTGAGCGTATCGGCCTCGACGAATGCCCGGCCGCCTAAAGAAAGCCCTGCTTCCCGCACGATGGGCGCATGAGTTCCGTCTGCAGGCACGCCGAAAAAGAGCAGGTCTCCGGGCTGCAGATTTTTGCTCTGCTCGCTGCTCGACAAAGGCGTGCTCAGGTAGGCGAGCATGTCGACTTCGCGAGGAAGAATAAGATCGTGAAGCCGGAAGACGGCGCGAATGAGGCCCGCGTCGTCGTACCCTTCGGCCGAATCGCCGCGTGCGGCGGCAGGCTTTCCGACAAGCGCCCTCACGTCTTCTGCGAGCTTTTTCATGAATTCTTTGGGACGGCTGCGGCGAAAGTTTTCTTCCTTCACCTGAAAGTCGTAGAGCTTCTCGAGGCCGTCTCTCGCGATCGTGCCCGCTTGTCCGCCCGGCAGGCGCACGACGACGCGGCGTTCTTCTTCGCCGGAAGACGCAAGCTTTTCGCCGCCGGTCTCCCAGCCAAAGCGCTCGACGGCCACGTGCGCGCCTGCGGGGAGCTTGGACGCCGCTTCGGGGTGCGTCTTTTCCACTCTGCCGAAAGCGTCAAGCTCGGCCGGAATGAAGACGGCGCCCTCATTGAGCACAATCGCCTTTTCGCTGCGATTCCAAGCAAGCAGCGTCGCGTCCGACGCAAGGAAGATTTCGTCGCGCTCGGCCCACGCAATGCGGCCGTCGGGCGTCTTCACATGAACTCGGCCGACGGACGAATCGTTTTCGAGAACGCTCATCGGATGACCGAGAGGAAGCATCGCAATGACGTTCGCGCCAGCGCCGCTGCCGTCGAAAATTCTCGCCGACGGCACCTTCGCCACGGCCCAGACAATGCTGTTCTTCCCGGGCAGATCTTCAGGGACAACCTTGACGCAGTTTTCGAGTCTCAGTCCCTTTTGCTGCAGCATGCCCGCCAATTTGGCAAGCGAATCGGAACGCATCGTTCTGCCCGTGAGTCGAAGCGCATTCGGGCCGAGTTCTTCAAATTCGATTTCGAAGAGATCGAGTCTTTCATCGGGCGCATCTTCGGCCTTGATCGACTGATAAAGCAGCTGCGCGTCGGAAAGAAGCGGCGACGTTCCGTTGAGAATCAGCGCACTGCCGGCGGGAGCCGCATTGCCGGGCGCAGCCTTCCAAGCGACGAATGGCGACGCCGCCGCAGGCGCCGGATCGGCCGATCCCGCAGCATAAAGGGGCGCCGACAGAAGGCTCATGACGCATGCGGCGCAAAGCCGCAAACCGTTCGCCGAAGACCGGCCGCTGTTCGAAAGAAATTGACGGCGCTTCATGCGATGGACCTCTCAGCTCAAGCCGCGCACGGACGCGGGCAGCACGAGCGTCACGCGCGTGCCGCCGATCGGACTTGCCTTGACGACGTCGACCGTCGCGCCGATTCGCGCGGCGCGTTCGGCCATGATCGAAAGCCCTACGTGCTGACCCTTGCGCTTTGCGACGAGATTGTCGTCAATGCCGATGCCGTCGTCAACGATGCTCACCTTGAGGTCGTCGGCATTTTCGATCGTGACGTCCACGTTTTCGGCTTCGGCATGCTTGCGCACGTTCGAAAGCGCTTCCTGAATGATGAAGATCACCTGAAGCTTCTGGCGCTCGGTTAGTTCGACGCCCTTGCCGATCACCTGCAGACGGGCGCTCACGCGCGTCTGGCCTTCAAAGCGCTCGATCACGGTCTTGACGCCTTCGATGAAGCCTTCCTTGTGAATGCGTTCGCGAAAATTCAAAAGAAGCTCGCGGACGTCCTCGTAGCATTCCTGCACGCCCGTGCGGATTGCCGAGAGCGCCTCGTCGCGAAGCGCCTCGTCGTTGTGCGCGATCGCATCCGAAAGGAACTGCACCTGCAGGTTGAGAAACGAAAGCGCCTGCGCGATCGAGTCGTGAAGCCCCTGCGCAAGGAGCTGGCGCTCCTGAACG
>CAZUXQ010000265.1:0-2725 GCA_964624425.1 uncultured Sutterella sp. | reverse complement strand
CAATTTCCAGAATCCGCGCCGCTTCGCATGGACTGAAGCGGCCGGTTTTCCAGAAAGGACTGCACAATGCTTCAGGCATTCCGCGAGCACAAGCGCTGGCTCATGTTCATCGCCATGGTGCTGATCATCCCGAGTTTTGTCGTTACTGGGATTTATTCCTACAACCGGATGATGGATTCGACCGACAACGCCATCGCCCAGGTGGGCGAGCAGTCGATTACGCCGCAGGCGTTCGACATGATGAAGCGCGAGCAGCTCGAACGCCTTCGTCGGCAGCTGGGCGACGGCTTCCGCGCCAATATGCTTGAAACGCCGCAGGCCCGCGCCGACATCGTGCGCTACCTGATCGACGACTCTGCCGTGACGCAGACTGTTCTGAAGAACCATATCGCCGTGAGCGAAGCCGAAGCCGTCGCGCTCATCAAGAACGCCGACGCCTTCAAGCAGAACGGCGTCTTTTCGCCGGAACTCTATGAGAACTTCCTTCGTTCGCTGGGCAAGAGCGACCAGCAGTTCGTCGCTCAGGTGCAGCGCGACCTCGCGAAGGAAGCTCTCATTTCGAGCGTCTCAGCCACCTATCCGATTCCGAAGGCTCTCGTTCAGCAGCTTCATGAAATCCTCACCGAAGAGCGTCAGGTCCGCACGTTCATCGTGAACGCCGGAGACTTCCTCGATGCAGTCGAAGTGAGCGAAGACGAAGTGAAGGCTTACTACGAATCGCATCGGTCCGAATTCCTGTCGCCCGAACACGTGAAGGCCGAATACATCGTTCTTTCGCCCGAGAACTTCAGGAACATCAAGGCCAACCCGGACGATCTGCAGGCTTATTACGAGCAGAATCTGTCGCGCTGGACCACGTCTGAGGAACGACGCGCAAGCCACATCCTCATCGAGTTCGGCGACGACAAGGCCGCCGCGCTCAAGAAGGCCGAGGACCTGCTTGCTCAGGCAAAGGCCGACCCGTCCAAGTTCGCCGAACTGGCCGAAGCCAATTCCGCCGATACGGGAAGCGCCTCCATGGGCGGCGATCTCTCGTTTTTCGGCCGCGGCATGATGGTTCCCGCCTTCGAAGACGCCGTCTTCAACGCGAAGAAGGGCGACATCGTGGGGCCGGTCGAATCCGAATTCGGCTACCACATCATTTACGTGACCGACATCCATCCGCAGGAAGCAAAGTCTTTTGAAGCCGTCAAGGATGAGATCGAACGCGAATACGCCGAGCAGATGGCCGTTCGCGAGTTCTCGCTGAAAGCCGACGAATTCACGAATCTCGTCTACGAGCAGTCCGATTCTCTTGAATCGGCCGCCGAAAAGTTCGGCCTCAGGATCGAAACGGCCGACAACGTGACGCGCGACGGCGTGCAGGATCCCGAACTTCGCCGCGTGATTACGGATCATGTCGTCGAAGCGCTCTTCGGTACGGAATGCCGCGTCGAAAAGCGCAATTCGAGCGCCATGGAAGTGAGCGCCAACACACTCGTCGCCGCCCGCGTGGTTGAGTACCATCCAACCGTCGAGCTGCCGCTCGAGGAAGTAAAGGGCCGCATCCTTGAAAGCCTGAAGATCGAAAAGGCTTCCGCCAAGGCGGCC
This sequence comes from uncultured Sutterella sp., assembly GCA_964624425.1. Lineage (GTDB taxonomy): Bacteria > Pseudomonadota > Gammaproteobacteria > Burkholderiales > Burkholderiaceae_F > Sutterella. The sequence continues at coordinate 1,135 of CAZUXQ010000265.1, read as the reverse complement.
GAAGCCGGCAAGGCGAAGCTCGCCGAAGTCGAAGCTTCGAAGAGCCTCGACGGCTTTTCGGCGGAAATCTGGGTTTCCCGCCGCGATCCGAAAGGCGAACCCGTAGAGCTTGTCAATGCGCAGCTCGCTTATCCAAGCGCGAAGCTTCCGGCCTACATCGGCACGCCTGTGACGGGCGGAGCCTACATGGTGAGCTACATTTCCGCCGCGCAGAAGCATCCGGCCGCCGAGCAGGAATTGAAGAGCCTCTCGCAGGAACTCGCGGACATCTACGGCGAAGCCGACCGCCTCGGCTATCTCGAAGCCCTCGAAAAGACGATCGGCACGAAAATCCTTCGTCGAGACTTCATCACGAACGGCGATCAGCCGGCCGACGCCGAATAATAACGGGGCGGCGTCCTTGCTCCCGTGCGACGCGCGGGAGCAAAAGCATTTCAAAGGTTGAACATCGAAGTGTTCAGCCCTTTCTGCTGTCCGGCGAGCTGCCGCACATTTTGCGCTCGAAAAGAGAGGCGCATATGAGAATGCCGGCAAATCTGCAGGGGAGAACCGCAGGCAAAAATGCCGGCATCGCGTTGAGCGCAGCTGCCGGCTGCGCGCGGCAGAGCATGAGGCAGCCGCATTCGCGAACAAAAGGCTCGGCACTCTTCAGAAGCGCCTTCGCGGCACGCGCGGTCCGCAAAGCCCGCTTGGGCGCTCTGAAAACGATGGATCGCGGCCATGACGTGCAGCTCGTTTTCTTCGTTTGGGAAGAACCTCGGCAAGCTCATGGGCTTGCCGCCGCATATCCGATGCAGATCGCGACCGACGCGGCAAGGGGCCGGTGCGCTCGGGAATCTGCCGTTTCTGTTCGACGACGATTTCATGTGTTCCTGCACGCTCTTCGCGGCCGCTCCGAGATCGCCGATAATGCCGATTTGAAGGGCTTCGGGCGTGCCTGAGCTTGTCGGCAACTGCATGACGGGCGGCATCTTGGAGTGCGTTTCGGACGAAGATGATGCCTGCGTCCGGAAGCTTTTCGGCAAAGCGTGCGGTTTGCGTGCGGTTCCGGAATCAGGCATTCGGCGACGCGGGCGGCACGCGCCTTGCCGACGGCAACGAGCTTGTCTTCTTCGGCTTATTCGACCCATTTAAT
>CAZUXQ010000264.1:0-2735 GCA_964624425.1 uncultured Sutterella sp. | reverse complement strand
GCAGCCGTCATGGTCGGCGGCGTGCTGCAGCTCGGCGCGCAGGCGGCCGCTCTGATGCGTCTGGGCATCTTCATTCGTCCGCGTCCAATCAAGGAAAGCATTTCGGACGGCGCGGTCCGGCGCGTGCTGAAGCTCATGATGCCGGCGCTCTTCGGAGTCGGCGTCGCGCAGCTCTCGGTTCTCATCAATACCAACATTGCTTCGCGCCTGGAGCACGGCGCCGTGACGTGGCTCAACTACGCCGACCGTTTGATGGAATTTCCTACGGCGCTTTTGGGCGTCGCGCTCGGCACAGTGCTTCTGCCGGGGCTTTCGAGCGCTTTCGCAAAGGGCGACAAAGATCGCTACAACCGATTGCTCGACCATGGGCTGCGCCTCGTGCTTTTGGTGGGTGTTCCGGCGAGCATCGGTCTTGGGCTCACGGCCGATGCGCTCGTTTCCTTCCTCTTTCAGGGCAAAAACTTTACGTCCGACGATGTCGCAAAGACGGGCATGGCCGTTGTTGGCTATGCCGTGGGTCTGATCGGCCTCATTGCGATCAAGATCATCGCTCCGGCCTTTTACGCGAGAAAAGACATCCGCACGCCGGTGAAGGCTGCATTTGCAAGTCTCGTCGTCGTCCAGCTCGCGAACGTCGCCGCCGTTCCGTTCTTCGGGCACGCCGGACTTGCGCTTTCGGTCGGAATCGGCAGCTGCGTCAACGCGGGAACGCTTCTGATGATTCTTTTCCGCCGCGGCATTTACGATCCGCTCTCAGGCTGGGCGCGCTACATGCTGCGCGTCGGCGTGGGTGCGGCCGTCATGGGCGCTGCGCTCTGGTTCGGACAGCGAGGCGTCGACTGGACGGCGCTTTGCTTCGGCGTGCGTGCTGCAGGCGTTCTCGGCATGGTGGCCGCAGCTGCGGCGCTTTATTTCGGCGTGCTTTTCGCCTGCGGCTGGCGCCTGCAAGACATCCGTTCGCGCTGATCGGCAGCTGACGCCGTCCCAAGAAAGAGCCGCGCAGATGCATCCGCGCGGCTCTTCGCGAAGCTGGCCGACGACTTTCAGTCTTCTCCGCCTTTTTCTTCAAGACGGCGGCTGTCGATTTCGTCAAACGTGAGAAACGGCATCTTGGCGGGCCAGGCCACCAATTCGTCTTCCGTGAGCGCCTCGAGAGCCTTGGAGCCGAGCGGCGCCGTGTTTACCGCATAGTTGAGCTTGGCGTAGACCTCGACAATGTCATGCTTCAAAATGTCGCGGGCGGTTTCGTCGTCCATATGCGCGTCGAGCTTGCCAAGCGCGTCGGCAAGGGATTCGGCGGCATCGTTGAGCGTGGCAGAAAGCCACTGTGCAGTATGTTCTGTCATCAATGTGATCCAGGCTGAGGTGGAAGATGGCGCTTGAGTTTCGGGTATTTGCCGGCGAAAATGAGCGTCGGTTGAGTAATTGTAGGCTTTGCGGGCGGATCGGCTCAAGACCGACAGATTCGAAGGCGTCTGAATAGCGAGAGCTTCCTGATTTCTGCGTGCGGCTCTGCACGGCTGCCGGCGCCCGAAGCTTTCGAGCCGTCCGATCCTGGCCGAAAGCGGCCTGAAATCGGACGCAGGCGGCGCATGGCTCGGGGTCGGATCATCCCCTTCTTCGAGTTCTCGCCGGAAGCTCGGCGCTTGCTCTGCGCGGACGATTCGGCTGACGGCTTGAGCCGCAAGCTGAGGGAGTCTGCGCTCCGAGAGCCGGCAGTCCAGCTTGACAATCGCCGCATTTCTCCTGCCGATCAGCTGCATGCATTGGGGGCTGCCCGGACTTTTTGAAGACGGGCGGCAAAGGCTGAAAATGGAAGCTTAAGGTTGACGGCGCAACATCCATGCAAATGCTTGTCGATCCCTTCGAATCGACATTGGAAATCAGCCCATTCAGCCTGCGGCTTGAACCTAGGCTTCAGGCGTTCAAGCGGTCGGCTTCGGACCGCGAGAAAGTAAATAAAAGCACGCAAGATGCCTAAGAGCAAGACGGCCTCGCGTCGGGCAAGGAAACTCGCAAAAGCGCGCAGTCGTCAGGCGCGTCGACGCCAGAGAGCGGACTACACGCTCCTTCTCGATAAGCTTCGCGAATCGCTCAGCAGCCGTTTCTTTGAGGAACAAGGCTTCCCGCATCTCGAATATCTCGCCCAGCACTACAAGGGCGGCGTCGGCCGCGGCAATCTGTCGGATTACGTCGAACTTCTGAACGGCTTCTGCGGATTCGGCTGGACGATCGCCGAAGCGATCCGCGCCGACGCACCGTACTCGATGGAAGAGCGCGAAGACCGCGTCGCTGCGGTTGCCTATACGCTCGCCGCGACCCTTTTGAACATCCGTCCGGACTTCGTCGACGCTTCCGGATGGATGGGCAGTCCCGAGCTTTTCAAAGCCGTACGCGAACGCTGGGGTTGCTCGAAGATGATTCAGGCGGGCATCAACCTGCAGAATCGCTTCATGGATCCGCGCGACCTCTGCTGCCTGTTTGCGATGGATTTCGTCATGACTTTCATCGACGTCACGGGCGAACTTGCGCAGATGGGCGGCAGCAAGGTCGTTTCCGTCACGGACTGCAAAAATCAGATGATTGCCTGCTTCGCGGGCTTCACGACGCGCAACCTCGCGCTTGCGGGCGAGCGGCTGCCGGATCTCGAAAAGATCTTTGCTGAAAATGCCGTCACGGAAGAATTCCGCAAGGAATATCCTTTCATCTGCATTAACGGATCCCGTTCCTACGAG
>CAZUXQ010000263.1:0-2738 GCA_964624425.1 uncultured Sutterella sp. | reverse complement strand
CGACAACGCGGCGGCCGCCTCGAGCGGCATTCAAGCCAAGAAAGCCGCTCAAGGCTCGAATCTGATGAATGCGCACTTCGCGGCTCAGCTTCTTCTTCGCTTCGGGGCGTTCGTTTTCCGCAGCTTCGCAAGGCACGTCGTAGCGAGCGCACATGAATTCGGAAAGAACGCGCCTGCAGTCCGGATGAGTGCCCGCGGCAAGAAGACCGCAGGCCGCGCACTCCCCGCAGGCTTCGCCGTCCGCAAGAGGCGATTCGCACAAGAGCGAACGCGAGAAAGCGTCAGCGAGCTCATAGAGACCGATGCCGGGAACTCCGTAAAGGAGCACGGCATTCGGAAGCTTTTCGCGCATGCCGTTCAGCTGTCGGGCCGCTTCAGCGAGCCAAGGAAAAGGAGCTAGAGCCATGCGGAAACCCTCTCGGCAATGCCGGCGGCAATCGCCTCGAACGCGAGCGACGCGTCGACGACGAGGAAGCGCTCGGGCTGACGAGCCGCGCGCGACAGGTAGGCTTCGCGCACGCGTTCGAAGAAAGCAGTGCTTTCCCGCTCGAAGCGGTCGGCTTCGCCGCCGCGGCGGCCGCGACGCTTCGCGGCGGCCGCCGGATCGAGATCGAAAAGAATCGTGAGGTCCGGCTCGAATCCTTCGAGCGTCCAATTTTCAAGCGCTTCGACGCGCTCGCCCGGAAAGCCCTTGCCGCCCGCCTGATAGGCGTAGGTCGCATCCGTGAAGCGGTCGGAGAGCACCCAGCGGCCCGCTTCGATCGCGGGCTTGATCTTGGTCTCGACGTGTTCGGCGCGGGACGCGAAGAAAAGAAGCGTCTCAGTCGTCGCCGTCATTTCGTCGTGCAGAAGCATCTCGCGGATCTTCTCGCCGAGCGGCGTGCCGCCCGGTTCGCGCGTGAGCACCGCTTCGAAGCCTTTCGATGCGATCAAAGCCCGGAGCGCTTCGATCTGCGTAGACTTTCCTGCGCCGTCGATGCCTTCAAACGTGATGAAGCGGCCTCGGCGCGACTGGGCCGGTGCCTGAGTGTCGGCTGCCAAGACTATTCTCCTCTGCAGCAAATGCGAAAATGAATTCGGTGAAGGAGGAAATTTTAGCGAAAAGGCAGACGCAAGGCTGCCGTTCGCAAAAACGCGCTTCGCAGGAGGCAGAGGAAGACTCTGCCGTCCCGAACTGCAGCGACCTGCCCGAAATCGAACTGCCGGCACTGCAGTCCGCACAGTCCCTGAGACCTCAAAAGGAGATTCGCTCATCATCCGCTCAGCACTCGTCTATCCGACGGCCTTCCTCGTCCAAGCCGAACTGAAGCGCCCGCTCGATCTGCCGGAAATTTCATCTGCAGGCGGTGCGCCTTCCGGCGCTTGCCGCCGAGCCTGCAGCGGCATCTCGCTGCTTTGCAAGCTCCGAGCAGCGGATGCGGCAGCGAGAAGCCTGGAAGCCGAGTCCGCGATTCGGCCGGCGAATCGACCTTACTGGGCGCGGAGGGGCTTCTCCTCTTCCTTGCCGGTCTTTTTCGGCGGCAGATTCAGGGGCGTCGTCTTCTTCTGCAGGATGAAGTGCTGCACGGCCTTGTTATGATCCGCGAGATTCGTCGTAAATTCGCTCGTGCCGTCGCCGCGCGCAACGAAATAGAGGTAGCGGGACTTCGCGGGATTCGATGCCGCCTCAATCGACGCGGCCGACGGCATCGCAATCGGCGTGGGCGGCAGCGCCGGTATCTTGTAGGTGTTGTAAGGCGTTGCCGTCTGAAGGTCCTTCCTCGTGAGGCGTCCCTTCCAGTCTGGACCGAGGCCGTAGGCAACGGCAGGATCCGTCTGAAGCGGCATCCCGACCTTGAGACGGTTGTTGAAGACCGAACTCACTAGATGGCGGTCGCTCTTTTCGCCCGTTTCCTTCTCAATGATCGAAGCCATGATCAGAAGCTCGTAGGGCGTCTTCAAAACGCACTCTTCGCTTCGGTTCGCCCAGGCATTTTCGAGGAGCTTTTTCTGGCGATCGACGGCCATGCGCAGGATCGCGACGCCTTGGCTGCCCGAGCCGTAGCGATAGGTTTCCGGCGCGACGAAGCCTTCGATCGACGGATAGTCGGCGAGTCCGAGTTGCGCGCGCAGCGCTTCGTCATCCAAATTCGCACTCACAGGCTTCAGGTTCACGGCTTGCGAGAGAATGCGGCTCACGTCCCAGATGGTGGCGCCGTCCGGAATGCGGACTTCCTGGTCGATCAAGGGACCCTTCACGAACTGCGCGATGACGCCTTCGGGCGTGATGCCTCGCTCGAAGCGGTAGAGGCCGGTGTGTATCTTGCCCGCCGCATCGGGATGCAGGCGGGCAAGGATGCGCAGATGGCGGTCTTCGACGGCAACGCCTGCTTCTCGGAGCTTGCCGATGATGCGGCGGGCCGAATCGCCTTCTTCGACCATGATTTCGACGGCGTCGACGCCTGCGGGCATGTCGAGCGCGCGCTCATAAACATCCCAGCATATGAACGCCGCCCCAGCAAGACCGATGACGACGACGCCCGTCAAAGCAATCGTCAGACGCTTGAGCCAGTGGGTCTTCGGCGCCTTTTCGATCGGCCGTTCAGCTTCGGGAACCGAAGGCTCAGATTCTTCTCGAACTTCTCCGCGCGCCTTTTTGCCCGTCTCTTCGAGTCCCTCTTCGCTCGCTTCAGAAGAAGATTCCGCCGCAGCGGCCCCGAACTCGCCGGTTTCAAAGGGCAGAATTTCCGCCTCTTCTC
>CAZUXQ010000262.1:0-2788 GCA_964624425.1 uncultured Sutterella sp. | reverse complement strand
TCTTCTGCAGACTCGCCGCCGCGTCGGCCGGAATGCGGGCCGGACAGATGTACTGCGTCGCGGCGGTGTAGTACTTGTTCTGAAAGTCGCAGGAGCCTGCCGGAGCCACGATTTCGACGACGGGCAGCGCCTTGCCGTCCACGATCGCGATCGTGAATTCGCGCCCGTGAATGTACTCTTCGATGAGAACGGAAGCGTCGCCGGAGTTCTCTGCGACGGCAGCCGCATCGTCGAGCGCCTTGCGGAGAACCTCGCGAGTGAGATCCCTGCCATGGATCTTCGCGACGCCGATCGACGAGCCGTCGCGATCGGGCTTCACGACGACGCCGTCGGCGCCGAACGTGCGGATCGCTTCGTCGAGCGCGTCGTCCGCCGCATCCTTCGTCGCGCGGATGCCGCGCGGCACGGGAATGCCGGCCTCGCGCCAGATGAGCTTCGTGAGCGCCTTGTCCATTGCGACGGCCGAAGCCTGCACGCCCGGCCCCGTATAGGGCAGTCCGAGCGCATTGCAGAGCCCCTGGATGGTGCCGTCCTCGCCGAACTTGCCGTGCAGCGCGTTGAAGGCGGCGTCGAACTTGCCGTCCTCAAGCGCCTCCGCGGCGTCTACGGCCGGGTCCCAAACGGCGACGTCGAACCCTTTCGATTCAAGCGCCTCTTTGACGCCCTTGCCGGACATAAGGGAAACTTCGCGTTCCGACGAAATGCCGCCCATGAAGACGACGACGCGCTTCGGTTCTTTGGTCATTCGCAATCCTGCCTGTGTTTTGTTCTCTTCTGCTTCGCTCTCTTTATTCGCGGCCGGCGAGCTTCAAAGCGACCTTTCCGATCGAACCCGCGCCCATCGTAACGACGATGTCGCCGTCCTTCACGATGCCGGCCAAAGCCTGCGGCACGTCTTCAATGTCGGCAACGACGGGCTCATGGCGGCCCGCCGCGGCGATCGCCTTGGCCAGATGTTCGCTGTCCGCACCCGGAATCGGGGCTTCGCCTGCCGGATAGACGTCGGCAAGAACGAGCCCGTCGACGTCTTCGAGCACCTTGACGAAAGCGTCGAAGCAGTCGCGCGTGCGAGTATAGCGATGCGGCTGGAAGGCGACGACGACACGCTTTCCGGGCCAAGCGCCGCGAATGGCGGCAAGCGTTGCGGCCATTTCATGCGGATGATGGCCGTAGTCGTCGATGAGCATGCAGCGGCCGCTTGCCCTCCCCGATTCGTCGCGGATCGCCACATCGCCGTACTGCGTGAAGCGGCGGCCGACGCCGGTGAATTCGAGCAGGCCCTTCCGGATCGCTTCGTCGGAAACGCCCGCCAAAGTTGCAATGGCGATCGCGGCAAGCGAGTTGCGCACGTTGTGCAGCCCCGGAAGATTGAGCACGACCGGCAGCGGCGGATGGTCCGGGCGCAGCGCAGTGAAGCGCATGCGCGCCGCGTCGGCCTTGACGTCGATCGCGCGCACCTGCGCATCGGCGCAAAGCCCATAGCCCACAACAGGCTTCGTCACGCGCGGACGAATGGAGCGTACGTTTTCATCGTCCATGCAGAGCACGGCCACGCCGTAGAAAGGCAGCCGCTCAAGAAAGTCCACGAAGGCGCTTTTCAGGGCGTCGAAGTCGTGCCCGTACGTGTCCATGTGGTCTTCATCGATGTTGGTGACGGCGGCGATCACGGGCGTGAGATTAAGGAAGGAAGCGTCCGACTCGTCGGCTTCGGCGACAAGGAATTCGCCGGCGCCGAGACGCGCATTGGCGCCGGCGCTGTTGAGCTTCCCGCCGATCACGAACGTCGGATCGAGGCCGCCTGCAGCCAAAAGCGATGCAACGAGCGAGGTCGTCGTCGTTTTGCCGTGCGCTCCCGCAATCGCGATGCCGCGGCGCAGACGCATGAGTTCGGCGAGCATCACGGCGCGCGGCACCACGGGAATGCCGAGTTCGCGTGCGGCAGCCGCTTCCGGATTGTCGGCCTTCACGGCCGAAGAAATCACGACGGCGTCCGCGCCGCGAATGTTCTTCTTGTCGTGCCCGCGGCAGATTCTCGCGCCCAAGCGTTGCAGACGCTCGGTGACGGGCGAAAGCATCAAGTCCGAGCCGCTCACGACGTAGCCCAAATTAAGAAGCACTTCAGCGATGCCGCTCATGCCGGCCCCGCCGATGCCGACGAAATGAAGATGGTTGACCAAAAACTTCACGCTCGCTCTCCTTCGTGAATGCCTGATGTTCTCTTTCGCAAACGTTCCCGCCGCCAGCCTTCTTGAAAGAATCGCTTCCGGCATGCAGTCAAGCGGCCGCATCAGCGCGCGCGGCGCTTCTCGACGACCTCTTCAATGAGGTCCGCGACGGCCGCCGCCGCATTGGGCGACGCAATGCTTCTTGCGGCCTTCGCCATCTCGAGGAGCTTTTCGCGGTCGGCCGAGGCGAGAATCGCCGCGGCCTTCTCGACTGTGAATTCGGATTGTTCGAGCATGACGGCCGCACCGCGCTCGGCCAGATACTTGGCGTTGCCGACCTGATGCTTCGTCGTCTTTGCGACGAAAGGCACGAGGCAGGAAGCGACGCCCGCAGCGCAGAGTTCGGAAGCGCTCGCCGCGCCCGCGCGGCAGATCGCCAGGTCGCACTCCGCGTAGCGCTTCGCCATGTCGTCGATGAAGGGCACGACTTCGGCCTTTACCCCGAGACGCCTGTACGCAGCGCGCACGCCGCCGCAGTTTCTGCCTGTCTGATGGAGCACGATCGGACGCTTTTCGGGAGGCAGCTTCGCGATCGCTTCAGGCATGACGTCGTTCAGAACCTG
>CAZUXQ010000261.1:1459-2807 GCA_964624425.1 uncultured Sutterella sp. | reverse complement strand
GGAGAACGTGGAGGACGGGCAGCACCATGCGGGTTCCACCGACATGGGCGACCTCGGGCATCTGATGCCTGTGATTCATCCTTATGTCGGCTGCATCAGAGGAACGCCTCACGGCGCCGACTACGAGCTTGCCAATCCGGAAGCCGCCTATGAGAAGTCCCCGCAGGTGCTCGCCGACACGATCATCGACCTCCTTTGGGACGATGCCGCAGAGGCAGAGCGCATCTGCGCGGAATTCAAGCCCGTCTTCGATCGCGAATCCTATTCGAAGTTCATGGAGGCGGTCGCCGCCGGCGAAATCTGACCTTTTCATTTCTCGGCACCCCCGACCGTCTTCGTCCGGGAAGATCCCTGCCTGCGGAGACGGCAAAGCACGACTCGACAGCAAACATCCGAAAGAGAGTGCCATGAAAACCTCTCAGGTTCTGAAGCCTTTTGCCGCAGCCGCCGCGCTGTCGGCGCTCCTCGCCGCTTCGGCTGCGCCCGCATGCGCCAGAGGCATCAGTCCTTCACGACGATGGACCCGTGGGACGCGCAGGACGCCGTTTCCCGAAGTGCGGCAAAGTCGTTTCATGAGGGCCTCTTTTCGCTCGACAAGGATTTGAAAGTCCGGCCTCAGCTCGCCGAATCCTACGAAATCAGCGAGGACGGAAAAGTCTATGCCTTCAAGCTGAGGGAAGGCGTTCTCTTTCACGACGGCACAGAATTCGATGCGGAAGCCGTAAAGATCAACTTCGAGCGCGTGCTCGATCCGGCCAACGGCGTTTCCCGCCGTTCGCTTTTCGCCTTCATCGACAAGGTGGAGCCGGTTTCGGAGTATGTCGTTCGCTTTCATCTGAAGAACCCGACGTCTTCCTTCATCGCTCGTCTCGCGAACGGCACGGGGCAAATGATCTGTCCGAGCGCCATCAGGGAGTACGGCTCGAAAGGTCTTCGATTCAACGCCTGCGGAACGGGTCCCTACAAGATGCAATCCTTTGTCCCTGCGGAGCTTCTCCATGTCGTGAAGAACGAAAAGCACCGTGTGCCGGGACTGACGAAGCTCGATTACATCCGCTGGGTTCCTGTCTCGGAAAATTTGACGAGAGCGCAGATGCTCATGACGGGCGAGGCGGATTACGTTCACTTCATGCCGCCCGAGATGATGGATCATGCCGCGAGCAATCCGAATGTCGTCGCAAAGGCGATTCCGTCGATCATCATGCGCTTTCTCACGATCAACACGCTGCAGAAGCCGCTCGACGACGTCAGAATCAGAAAGGCCATCTCGTACGCCATAGACCGCGAAGCTCTCTGCAAGGTGGTCTACGGGCGGCTATGCCCGGCCGGCTACGGGCGTCTATCCTCC
>CAZUXQ010000261.1:0-1449 GCA_964624425.1 uncultured Sutterella sp. | reverse complement strand
GAACGGCTTTGAGACGGAAATTTGGTCCGCCTTCACGTCGTCAACGAACGCCAAGGCGCTGCAGTTCCTTCAGCAGCAGCTCGCCAAGGTCAACATCAGAACGAAGACCCGCCAGATGGAAGGCGGCCAGCGCGTTGCGCTCGTGAACGCGGCGCCGGATCCAAAGACGGCGCCGGTACGGCTCTATCTCATCGGCTGGACGAACTCCCCCGTGGAGCCCGACTGGGCGATCCGGCCGCTGCTCGATTCCCGGGAGGCGCCTCCGAAGCTGTCGAACACGAGCTGCTACAACAATCCCAAGCTCGATGAACTGCTCGATCAGGCAGCCGCTGAGACGGATGAGAAAAAGCGCATGGAAATCTACGCAGAGGCGCAGCGGATCATCTGGGAAGACCAGCCGATTGCCTACCTTACCTTTGAGGACAATCTCGCAGCCTGGAACAAGCGCCTGAAGAACTTCCATCCGCTTGGGGAGTCCACCTGGGAGTTCTACGATGCGTACTGGGAAGAATGATTGCGGGAAGCGGATGCGCCGACGTCGGTCCCGCCGCAGGGCTTGATGCCGCTTGCCGGCCGCACGCCGCAGAATGCGCCGGCGCGTCCGGCAATGCGAAAAAGGCGGAAGCGGCCGCGAAGCGCCTGTTCCTGATGGGGCTCTTTGGGAATTTGTCCAACCCGGAGGCCGTGATTCGCATCGGCGGCATCTTCGCGGGCTTCGTTTGCTTCGCCCGACGGCGCGCGGCTCTCAGCGCCGCGCTTTGCCAACGGCCGTCACGGTCGTGACGCTGCGCTCCGGAAGCATAAGGTCTCGAATGCGGACCTGAATTTCAAAGACTTCCGAGAGCATGGGCTCGGTCATGACGTCGGCGGTTGCGCCGCAGATCGGGGGCTTGCCTTTCGGGACGAGCAGGACGCTCTTCGCAAGTTCGAAAGCGTGCTGCGGAAAATGCGTGTTGAGAATGGCGCCGAGTCCTTTGTCCGCGAGCTTTTCAATGACTTCGAGGACGATGCGCTGGTTGCGGAAGTCGAGGTTGCTTTCCGGTTCGTCGAGAACGAGGAGGGCAGGTTCGGTCGCGAGCGCGCGCGATGAGCGCGAGCTGCAGCTGTCCGCCCGACACCTGACTGCAAAGACGCGTTCTCAGGTGCGAGATGCCGACTTCGCGCATGGCATCGTCGACGATCGCCCAGTCCTCTTCGCCGGGAAGGGAAAACGGCCCCAAGTGCGTGCTGCGCCCGAGCGACGCCACTTCGGCGATCGTCATCGCCGCGAAATTCGGCGCTTTGGCCTGCGGAACGTAGCCTATCTTCTGCCAGAACTGCCGGGATATCCATTTCGAGAAGGGCTTCCCTTCCCAAAGCACTTCGCCCGACGTAAAGGGCGCAAGCCCCAGAATCGCGCGCAGAAGCGTCGTCTTGCCCGCGCCGTTCGGACCAAGAATCGCCAGCACG
>CAZUXQ010000260.1:0-2811 GCA_964624425.1 uncultured Sutterella sp. | reverse complement strand
GGGCGCTTCGCCGCCTGCCCAATCTTTCGCTTCACTTCGCGGACGTGAACGAGCGCAAGGCGCCGGCCGCGCTCATCGAGGCGGCCGCGAAGCTCTTTTCCGAAACGGTTCTCTCTTTTGCGGACTGCGCGCGCCGCGACGAAGCGCACGCTCTCGTCCCTGCAGGCGCGCTTCGCCCCGGCGTTCAATCGGCTCTCCGCGCCGACGCCGCTCTCGAAGACGCGCGCAAAGCGCTCGTCGGCGAGCTCGGCCGCTGCGGCATCGAAGCTTCAATCGGCACCGGCGCGACGCCCGAACTGGCGCTTGCCGCCGCCCGTTCAGCCGCGCTTGGACAAGCCGTCGAAGCCCGCACCGTCAGAGATTTGGAATCGGCGCCCTTGGCGGCGCTGCCTCTTGAAAAGAAAACGATCGCGGCGCTCTTCCGCTTGGGGCTGCGCACCGCTGGCGGCGGCCTTGAACTTTTCGCCGTCAACCCGAGCCGCTTCTCGCCGGACGAGCAGCGCCGCATCAACGAACTTGCAGGTCTCGCCAGCAGCCGCTTCGACATCGCAAAAACCTCGACTCAGGCGTCGATTCAGATGACGCTTCCGAAGGTGCCGAGCAGCCTTTCGGCGAAGGCCAAGGCCGCGCTCTCCGCCGCCCGCGGCCAGTTCGCCGCACGGATCTCGCTTTTCGCCCGCGCCCTTGCGGCGCAGCAGAGCGGCAATGCGTCCGCCGCCCTCGCGCTCAAGCTGGTCGATGAAGCCGGAGCGGTCGTCAAAAGGATTTCTCTGAAGATTGAAGGCGCACTTTCGGCAGACGCCGCGCAGAAGCTCGTTGAAAAGGCCGCCTTTGAAGGCGGCGCCTGGATGCAGGGCCCGCTTCTGATGCTCGACGCGAAAGCGCAGAAGCACGCCGTCGGCCGAAGCAAAACCGAAATCTCCTCGCTCGGAGAAGGCGCTTGCGCCGAACTCGACCCGCTCGCCGCAAAGCTTTCGCGAATCGCCGGCCTCACGGATGTCTTCAGACTGAAGCGAACCGGCTCGAACTCGCCTGAAGAAGCGCAGGCGAAAGCTGCGCCTCTTGCGGATGCATTCGCGTCCGTCGCCCTTCATTCGAAGCCGCTTCCCGTCCGCACGCGCCGCCATCTTCCGAATCTTCTGCCCGCGCAGATTCTCCCCGAGCCGCAGATGCTTCCCGTCGAAAACGGCTTTCCGAGGCTTCGCGGCCCGCTGCGGCTTTTGACGAGCGCCGAAAGAAGCGCGCTTGAAACGGAAGACGGCCAGTCCGTGCGCGATTACTATATTGCGCAAAGTCAGGCCGGCGAAATGCTTTGGGTCTTCCAAGACTGCCGGCGCGGCGATTGGTATCTGCAGGGACGCTTCGCCTGACGCCCGCAATCCGAATCGCCCCAGAACGTCCTGCATTCGCAAAAAAGAGAAGTCATGCAAGCACCAGCGCATCAGCCACGCAGAGCGCCTTTGGATCTCGCTCGTCATCCCGAAAAGCTTCCTCCGCAGAAGGTGCTTCTTCACAGCTGCTGCGCGCCCTGTTCGAGCGCCATTCTCGAGTGGCTCCTCTCCCGCGGCTTTGAACCCGCAGTCTTCTATTTCAATCCCAACATCTTTCCGGAAGCGGAATATCTCGTCCGCAAGAACGAATGCGCGCGCTACTGCGAAAAGCTCGGCGTTCCCTTCATCGACGGCGGCTACGACCATGCCGCCTGGCGCGCAGCCGTCAAGGGACTCGAAGACGAGCCGGAACGCGGCGAGCGGTGCCGCATCTGCTTTGGGCTGCGAATGACGGCGAGCGCCTTGACCGCAGCGCGCCTCGGGATCGCCTATTTCACGACGACCCTTGCCGGGAGCCGCTGGAAGCGCCTCGACCAAATCGAAGCCGCCGCCGAAGATGCGGTCGAGTTGGTCGAGAGCGTTCGCTACTGGCCGATGAATTGGCGCAAGGGCGGCCTGCAGGAGCGCCGCGGCGAGCTCTTGAAGGCCGAAGGCTTTTACAGCCAGCAGTGGTGCGGCTGCGAATTTTCGATGGGACGCCTTAAGGACAAAGACCCCGAAACGCTTCCCGCCTGCGTGCGCCCGATTCTGTTCAAGGACTGCGGCTACTGAAAATCGCCGGGAGCGCTTTTGCGAACTGGCGGCGCATTTGCGTTTTTCCGAGCATTCGTGCACAATGCCTGAACGACATGACGAATTGAGGATTCAGCCTCATGCCAACCTGCCTTCCCGGGCAAGGTGGCCGGCTCCTTGAAAAAGGAGGCTATGTGGTCTGCTCATTGAAGCGGGCAAAGATACGGGCGCCGACCTCTCGCGTCTTGTCGCTGCCGGGAGGTTTTTTAATGCCCGCAGAAAATGCGGCCCCATCGAATCTCCTCTCGTCGAAAAGACTGTTCCCCAACGCGAAAGCAAGAAAGCATCAGCGAAAAAGGGCGGATTTGTTTCCGGATTGCCGCGCCCGACAAAGTGTCGAAGACGGCTAAAGAGGAGCGAGAGATGCCGCATCGACTCACAATCAAGGGGCAAGTCACGATTCCTAAGGAAATTCGCGACTTCCTCGGCCTTGAAGAAGGCAATTCCTGCGTAGAGTTCGCCGTCAAGGAAGACGGCACGGTCACGGTGCGCAAAGCACAGGCCGCAGGTTCCCCGAAGTTCATTCGCCGCAGCGCGCCCCGTCACGCAAAGCGCGTCGAATTGACGAGCCGCATGGGCGTTCTCACCCTCTTGGCGGGCGGCATGTCGTAGAAGAATCCGCACAAGCACGCAGCTTCCGGAAGCGCTCGAAACTGTCCGAAGAAAAAACTCATGAGGTCGATGCCGG
>CAZUXQ010000259.1:0-2819 GCA_964624425.1 uncultured Sutterella sp. | reverse complement strand
CAAGGCCGGTTCCGGTTCAGGCTACATCAACCCGATGCACGAAACCATCAAGAAAGAATCCAACGTTGCGGTCCGCACGCGCTGCAAGTTCGATGACTTCATCATGGACGGCGACGAGGTCGTCGGCATCACCTGCCGCGAAGGCTATCGCTTCGACGCCAAGCTGACGAGCGACGACCTTGAAAACAAGTCCGGCAAGCCGAAGGCCATCCGCGCCAAGCTCGGCGTCATGCTCGCCGCCGGCGGCTTCTCCCGCGACATCTTCTTCCGTCAGGTTCAGGATCCGCGCGTTGTCCCGACGACCGACTCGACGAACCACCCGGGCGCTACGGCCGGCGTTCTCGTCAAGGCCCTCGGCATCGGCGCCACGCCGGTTCAGCTCTGCTGGCTGCAGTTCCTCCCGTACTGCAACCCGCGTGAAAAGGGCTTCGGCGTTTCCGTGAACTTCACCAACCACGCATGCATGGACTACGGCATCGTCGTCGACCGCAAGACCGGCAAGCGCTTCATGGACGAACACGCCGGCCGCAAGATCAAGGCCGACGCCCTCTTCGCCGTCATCGGTAGCGATGAAAACTACCCGATCGCCGTTGCCGACGACGCCATCGTGAAGGCCATCAACCCGTCCTTCGTGAAGCTGCCGCTCGAAATGGGCACCGTCAAGAAGTTCAACACGCTCGAAGAACTCGCCGATTTCTACAAGATCCCGAAGGAAGCCTTCCTCGAACAGGTCAAGAAGTTCAACGAATACGTCAAGGCCGGCGAAGATCCTGAATTCCACCGCAACCTCAAGTTCTCGAACGGTCTCGACGTTTCGAAGGCTCCGTTCTACGGCATCGAAGTCTCGCCGAAGATCCACCACACGATGGGCGGCGTGATGATCAACGAACGCGCTCAGGTGATCTCCGCCAAGACGCACGCCCCGATCAAGGGCCTCTACGCCGGCGGTGAAGTCACGGGCGGCGTCCACGGTGCTTCCCGTCCCGGTACGGTTGCCGTTATCGACGCGCTTACGTTCGGCATGGTCGCCGGCGAGGAATTCGCCAAGATGGCCAAGGCCTGACAACTTCGCAGGAATCGTTCGGCTCCAATGATGAATTGAAAGCCCGACTGCTTGAGGCAGCCCCGCCGGCAGTCCTGTCGGAGGGGCTTTTTCATCAAGCTCCGCCTAGACCCTTCCCCAACAACGCAAGAGAGACCTCACCATGATGAAGAAGCTCTTCATTGCTGCCGCAGCCGCCGCTTTGATGTCGACCTTCGCTGCTCCAGGCTTTGCGGGCGAAAAGCTCGCCGACCAGCACGTTCTGCTCGGCATGAAGTGCGAAAGCTGCCACGGTCCCGACATGAAGAATCCGCAGGAACCCGCGACAGAAGTCTGCACGGGCTGCCACAACACGGAATCGCTCGTCGAAAAAACGAAAGGCATCAAGCCCGCCAACCCGCACGTCTCGCCGCACTACGGCAAGGAATTGGACTGCGCGAACTGCCACTTTATGCATCAGCAGTCCGAAGACTTCTGCGGCCAGTGCCACGAATTCAATTTCAAGGTGCCGTAAAGCGCACCGCCTAAGACCCGAAAGCCGAAGCGAGCGCCCCGCGTTTTTCTCTCTCGCTTGCCGCGCAGCGGCTCCAAAAAGCTCCAAAGTCTTTACTCTCAGCCTCTTGCGAATCCGAGCGCATGAGGCTTCTTCTTTATGGATCTGGAGCTGAAATCAGAACTCAAAATCGATGCACCATGCCGAATGCAGTTTCGGTACCCGTCATCTTGGCTTTTTTCCCGTCCAAGCTGCGCGCAGCCTTTTCCTGAGAAATCCGATCATTACGTAAACGGCAGTCTGCTTTCTACTCAATGCGAACTTAACGCGCTCAGCGACCGTCAAGGATTTGCCTTGCTGGGTCTTTGCGGCGCACCGCTTCGCTTTCAGGCGTTTCTGCTTGATTTCGGGAAAATCGAAAACCAGCCTGGCGAAAACGACATGGTGACGAACCCGATTCCTGGCCGACGACCTCATATCGCTCGGACCATCCGCGTCTCAGCCGCGACACTCAACAAGCTCTTCGTCATGCTTCTGAATCCCAATCTTTATGAGCGCTCGGGCGAATTCATCCGCTTTAAGGCATCCGTCCTCCAAGAGGCACACGAGTAAATGCGTCACAGCGACGGCGAGAGACCGAACGGCAGCGCCCGCCGAGAGTCGAGGAGCTTGCTCTACCGCGCTCAAGCGGACGAATACGAATAATGAGCAAAAAGAGAGCCGCACCGATTTCTCAGCGCAGCCCTTGAGGGAGAAAGCTTTATGTATCCGCCGGAACCTTCTCGCGTATTTCTCGCAAAGATCCTGCAGGCGGAATCTGCAATTATTTGCCGCAGCAGCAGGAAGCGCCTTCGCCGCAGCAGTCGGCAGCCTTGGAGCGCATTGCGCGCAGGAACCAAAGCTGCTTCACGAACCCGTCGATATAGCCTTCGAAGAGCGACTGAACCTGAGGGTCGTCGGCTTCGGCAGCTTCGGCGCGGATTTCGCGCGCAAGCTCGAGCATCTTCTTCATGTCGGCCTCAACGATCGCAACGGCTTCGCAGCAGTCGAATGCGCGCGGCTCGACTTCTTCGATCGTGGCGCGTTCGAGGAACTGCTTCATCGAAGCAGCCGGCATCTGTTCGCGCATCTTCAGCACTTCGGCAACAGCGTCGAACGCTTCGAAGACCTCATCGTAGAGCGATTCCGTGTATTTGTGAATCGAAACGAAGAACGGGCCCACGACGTTCCAATGGATATTATGCAGCTTGACGTTCCAAACAGCGAGGTTGGCAAGATAAACCT
>CAZUXQ010000258.1:0-2820 GCA_964624425.1 uncultured Sutterella sp. | reverse complement strand
AGATCGTCTCTTCGGCGGCAAGCCGCGCGTCGACGTCTGCCGATACCGAAATCGTCTTCATCAAGGCGCCCGAGACGAATGCCGTCACTTTTGCGGGCGCAGCACCGATATGAAGGCCCGGCGCAAAAATCGCCGCATAAGGACTGCCGTCAACTTCGATCTGCGCCTTCATGGAAATCGGCCAATCATCCGCAAGTTCGGCATGCGCTTCGAGTCCGATTCGGCCGGCAGACGAAT
Organism: uncultured Sutterella sp.; assembly: GCA_964624425.1. Taxonomy (GTDB): domain Bacteria; phylum Pseudomonadota; class Gammaproteobacteria; order Burkholderiales; family Burkholderiaceae_F; genus Sutterella. Next base: position 2,583 of record CAZUXQ010000258.1, on the reverse strand, counting down.
CGAGCGCAAAGGTCGGCAGCGACACGGCGCCTTTCTTGTCGAACTTTGCCGAGAGGTCGAGCATTTTTACTTCAAAAGGCGCGAAGTTCGAAAGCTCTTTCATGCCCGGCAGGTTTTCAAGTCTGATGTTCGAAGCCGTGAAACGCTCGAGCGTCACGCCGAGCGGAAATTCGACGACGGGCAGCTTCGCAAGAAACGGCTTTTCGAAAAGTGCGTGAAGCGCTTCTCCAAGCGTAAGCGTTTTTTCAAGCGCTGCCGCAGGTTCCTCTTCGGCGTGCTTCTCAGCGTTCTTTCCCGAGGCGACTTCCGTCGACGCGGCAGTTTGGCTTGACCGCGCCTCCCCTTGCGCGGATTCTTCTGCGGCTGCTTCGGCAGCCTTCGGAAACACGAGCACGAGCGTTTCCAAAACCGCAGGCTTCACGGCGATGCAGTCGCCTTCCCAGGTCAGGCCGGTTTCGAAGCGTCCGAGATCGACCGTCATGCCGTCGACCGACACGGCAGCGTTGGCGAGTCGAATCGCGTCGACCGCAATCGGAAGCGGCGCAGCAATGGGGCTGCCCTCTTTGACGGAAGACTCTTCTTCGGTCGTCTCGGACGAAGCAAGCTTCGTCGTGTCCACGTCGACCTTCACGTCCGTCAAGCCGAAGTCGGCGACGTGGAGCTTCTTCTCGAAAAGCCGCCGCCAGTCGAGCGACAGCTCGAGCGTGCCGACATCCGCAGCAACGCCCGGCATTGCAAAATGAAGGCCAAAAATCTTAAGCCCGGACCAGTCTCCTTCAACAGCAGCGATTGACCCTTCCATGCCGATATCCGGCAGAAATCGGCAGCCGGCGTCCGCGGCGGTCTTGAGGCCGTTCGGCGTCAGAACAAGCCAGGCGGCGGCGCCGACGGCGGCCGCAGACGCGAGCATGATGCCGCCCGCCGCCCATGCGACAGCCTCGGCGGCGCGAACTGCAAGACTCTTTCTGGCGGACTTGGCCGGCTTGGACGTCTCTTGCGTTTCCTTTTCCTTAGTCTCAGCGCTCTTCTCGTCGTTCATGTCTTTGTTCAGATTTCAGGTCCGATGCCGATGTAAAAGGCAATGCCCTTTTTGTCTTTGTCGCCGATCGGACAGGCAACATCGAGCCTCACCGGTCCGATCGGACTCTCCCAGCGGATGCCGAAGCCCGAACCGGTTTTGAATTTCGGCGAGTCGAACTTCTTCACCGCTTCGCCCACGTCGACGAAGACCGCTCCCCACCATTTGCCGGTCACGTTGTACTGATATTCCAGACTGCCGGTCAAAAGGCGCTGCGCGCCGATTAAGTCGCCGTTTTCGTCTTCCGGCGAAATCGACTTGTAGTCGTAGCCGCGCACGCTTCTGTCGCCGCCCGCGAAGAAGCGCAGATCCGGCGGCACTTTGTCGAAGTCGTTCGTCTGAATCCACCCGAACTGTCCGCGCATGATGAAGCGGTGCCTGCCTTCAATCGAACGGATCAGAGCGCCCTGCGCATTAAATATGACGAAGTCGATGTCCGAACCCCAGAACGTGCGCGAAACGTCGATCGAGTAGCGCTGCATTTCGCCCCACATAGGCATCATGCCGCTGCCGCGCGTTCGCGTTTTCGAGATGCTCACGCCCGGGTAGATCAACATTGTCGTGTTGTCCGTATCGCCCTGCGTGAACTTGTCGAGCACCCAGCGCAGATTCACCGCACGCGTCCAGCCTCGCTCCATGTCCCAGTTGCTCGAGAAAAGAAGCGTCGCCGAGTCCGAATCCGTGTCGTTCAGCCGTTCCCGCTTGAAGCCGCCTTGGACGAGGTAGTACTCCTCGGCCGGATTTTTTTCGCGCGGCATCTTGTAGGCAAAGTCGAGCGTCTGCTCTGGAGACGACAAATAGGTCGACGCCGAAAGGCTGTGGCCGTCTTCGTTCACCCAAGGCTTCCTCCATACAGAACGGAAACGCGGTCCTTCGTCGGTCGAAAAGCCCGCGCCAACTTCCATGGAATTGCCGACGCGCGGCGAGACGACGCCGTAAAGCGGAATGATCTTGTCCTCGCCGACATTCCTGAATTCGGGCGCCGCCACGACCGAATTGAACCAGCCGGTATTGGCGAGGCGCTCGTTCAAGCGAGAAAGCTTGTTCGACGAAAAATTGTCGCCGTACTCAAAAGGCACCAAATTCTGCAGGTACGCTTCCTTGATTTGGCTGCCTTGGAAGCCAACCCTCCCGAAGCGGTAGCGCCGGCCGCTGTCGAACCGAATCTTCCAGAAGCCGATGTTGCGCTCCCTGCTGACCTGCAGCTGGCTCACGATGAACTTCGCGTCGAAGTAGCCTCGCGCCATGGCGAGGTTGTTCAGATCCGCCTTGAACGCATCGTAGACGCCGTGATTGAGCGCATCGCCCTTTTTCGGCGCCTTTTCCAGGAGCCGCTTGAACGCACGATCATCTTCGGCTTCGCCGATGATTTCGATGTCGACGCCTTCGAGCTTCACGGGCTTGCCCGGCTCAACCGTGAGACGCAGCGTGCGCTTCGCTTCTTCGTCTGCCGCTTTGCCGCCCGCTCCGTCATCCCATTTGAAATGAAGAGCCGGGCTGTAGTA
>CAZUXQ010000257.1:0-2848 GCA_964624425.1 uncultured Sutterella sp. | reverse complement strand
TGCTTTTGACTGAATTAAGCCGAACTACTTTGCTTCAACCCATTCGGCTTCGTGGAAATCGAACGCCTGGTCGGGCTTCATCGTGAAATTCTTGAGTTCCTTTCTGCCCGCACCGGTGCTCATTTCAAAGAAGAGGAAGGCCCACGGCGCATCGTTCCAGGCGATTTCCTGCGCCTTGCCGTAAAGTTCTGCACGCTTGGCTTCGTCGGTTTCGACGAGCGCTTTGTCGATGAGGCCGTCGAATTCTGGGTTCTTGTAGTATGTCGTGTTCATGTAGGTCGGCGGCGCCTGACGCGAATCGAGAATCGGACGCAGCACCTGATCCGGGTCGAGCGTGCCGTCGCTCCAGCCGATGAGAAACATTCGGTGCTTGGCGTCGTCAGGGCCGTTCACGCCGAGAATGAGTTCGCTGCGGATGCCTGGTTCGAGAAGCTTCGTTTCGGCCTTGATGCCTACCTGACGGAGCTGCTGCGCGATGAATTGCACGACCTTTGACGACGTCGTGTCGTTGTAGCCGGACCAGAAAATTGTTTCAAAGCCGTTCGGGTAGCCCGCTTCCTTCAGAAGCTCGCGCGCTTTCTGGGGATCATAGGGCCACGGACCGAAGTCCTTCGCGCCGGGATATACGTCGGACAAAATGCCGTACTGCGGCACGGCATAACCGCCGTGCGCGACCTTGACGAGCGCTTTCTTGTCGATCGCATAGTTGATCGCCATGCGCACGCGCTTGTCGTTGAAGGGCTTGAAGTGGTTGTTTAGATCCAGGTGCTTCTGCATGATCGCGGGCCTGGCCTGCACGTTGAAGCGGTCGTCGGCCTTGAGGCTGTCGATCTGTTCGAGAGGCACGTTCGTGATGAAGTCCGCTTCGCCGGTCTTGAGCATAGCGGCGCGCGTTGCGTTTTCAACGACCGGGATGAAGGAGATGCCGTCAAGCTTCGGAAGACCCGCGATGCGGTATTCGGGATTCTTCGCCACGACGAACTTCTCGCTCGGGTTGAAATCAACCTGCTTGAAGGGGCCCGTGCCGCAGGCGTGGAAAGCGAGCTGCTTGCCGGGGCCGTACTTTTCGATGTAGGACGGGCACACCATCATGGCGCTCGACATGGCGAGGCGGCGGAGAAACCCGCCGTGCGCAAGCTTCAGCGTGAAGCGAACCGTCAGCGGATCGAGCACGTCGATATGGTCGATGAAGGAAAAGACTGCTCGGCGAGAGAGGCGATTGTCGGGATTAAGCACGCGGTCGAAATTGAGCTTCACGGCCGCCGCGTCGAAGATTGCGCCGTCATGGAACTTGACGCCTTCCTTGATGCGGATCGTATAGACGAGACCGTCTTCGCTGCGCTCGAAAGATTCGGCGAGATCCGGCACCGGATTCATGTCGGCGTCGAACTTGAAGAGGCCTTCGTAAACGGCGCGCGCTACGGCCTTGGTCATCGTATCGGGCGAGTCGTACGGGTCGAGCGTCGTGAAGGCGGCAGACAAAGCGACCGTAAGTTCCTTGGCTTCGACTGGCTGGGTCGTCAGCGCAAGGCCGGCGGTTGCGAAAGCGGCGACGCTCGGAAGAACGGCCTGAAAGGCACTCTTCTTGAAGCGGATGATTGTCATGGCGTAGTCTCCTCAAACTTTTCGTTGGTTTTGGGAGAGCGCTCTTTTTGTGCCGCCTTGCCTTGAGAGTTTGCTTTTGCTTTTGCTTTAAGGCTTCAGATGCCCGTCATGAAGAAAGGCGGCCGTTTTGGAACGCCCGCCCTTCTTTGGAAATCTGTTCTAAGTGCCGAACCGGAAGCGCGGGGTCTCTAAGATCCCCGCCACCAGCAGCGAAGTTCAGCCGCCGCCTGACCGACAGGCATGCAAATGCACGAGGCTTTAGCCTCAGTCCGGCAGAAAGCTTGAGCATTGAAGCTGCAGTCGGTCATCGCGTGAACTTCTGGACATTGCGAAGGAAGCGTTCCTCCGCTCTGAAATAATATTGCCGTCATGCAAGGACTTTTCGCCAGAGTCGTTCCTAGGTGTTTCAATTTAGTCAACCCAAGTTTGGATCAAGCGGCACAGCGATTGCATGGACTTTTGAAGTCGAGCATCTTGCGGCAAAGCATTGCCCTCTGCGTCGAAGCGTCCTCTTCTTCGACCGCGGTCGCGATAGTGCCGCCAACTTATCGTCTTTAGACGAAGCGCAGAGCAACTACATAAAACCGATCAGGTATTGCCTGCTTCGCGGACGGGAAAGGCGCTTTTGCAGGGTTATTCTTAAAAGCGCGAGTCGAAGTCATGAGTTTTGGAACAAATGCAGACAAACGCTCAGGACGCGGGAACGCACAAGAAAACCACGCGGCAAATTGCCCAGCATAACCAAAAGCAGACCCAAACAATCATGTTCAGGCACAACAACAAGCATACGCTAAATGCCGACGCCCCCTCGGACGGCACCGGCGGCATGGGCGAAGCCGTGGACGTCGTCCTCGAGGTGGACGATCTTTCCGTACAGTTCAAGACGGAAAACGGTCCCTTTACGGCCGTCGACGGCATTTCATTCAAAATCCGCGCGGGCGAGACGCTCGCGCTCGTAGGCGAATCCGGTTCCGGCAAATCGGTGACGTCGCTCTCCGTCATGCGCTTGATCGAAAACGGCGGCGGCCGCATCACGGGCGGCGCCGTGCGCCTCAAGACGCGCGAAGGCAACGTCGTCAACCTGAGGCACGCTTCGCGCTCCTCGATGCGAAGCATTCGCGGCTCCGAAGTCGCGATGATTTTCCAGGAACCGATGACATCGCTCAACCCAGTCTTTACGGCAGGCGCTCAAATTGCCGAAAGCCTGAAGCTGCACCGCAGCATGAGCAATGAAGAAGCGCAT
>CAZUXQ010000256.1:0-2867 GCA_964624425.1 uncultured Sutterella sp. | reverse complement strand
GAATCAATTTTGAGGCTGATGCCGTCACCCTAATTCTGACCGACGAAAGGAGAAGAATTCTTAAGGAATCGGCCGGTCCGCAGGATCGGATTTTTGAATCGCCTGAAAAAGCGCATCGGAAAATGCCGCTGCGGCGCAATGATCCCGCTTGGCCGGACGGCGCTTCCGTTCAATTTAATCCCAGCTCTTCTTGAGAAACTGGATTTTGCCCGTCCTGCCGCGCCATTCGTCGGCGTCGTCGGGGGCGGGCTTGCGGTGCGTGATGGACGGCCATTCGCGCGCGAGCTCGGCATTGAGCGCAATGAATTCCTGCTGGTCTTCGGGAACGTCTTCTTCGGCATAAATGGCCGCTTCCGGGCATTCCGGAATGCAGACGGCGCAGTCGATGCATTCATCCGGGTCGATCACGAGGAAGTTCGGCCCTTCGCGGAAGCAGTCAACCGGACAGACGTCGACGCAGTCGGTTCGCTTGCAGCCGATGCAGGCTTCAGTCACAACATGAGGCATTTCAAGTGTTCTCCTCAAAAATTGGCGCGAGCAGCGCGCTCGGAGGCTGCGGTTTTCGGCCGTCGGGGAATTCGGCCGCACGAGCGTTCTGCGGGCGTTCTGATGAAAAATCAAATGGGGGGACTTTTTCGAGTGCGTGCATTCTAGCGCTTCAATGCGGCCGTTTTGGCGGAAGGAAAACGCGAATTTCCTTGCTTCGGCCGTTTGAAGAAGAACGGCTGCGGCGGTCATGCGCCCGCCGCAACTTCTTTCGATGGGCTTCCCAAAGCGTTCGAGCGCCGAGATTACTTGACGGGCTCCGTGAGGCGCCAATAGCTCATGCCTCCCGTGAGCACGAAGACGGGCGCCGTGCATCGGCCGCTGCCCATGATGGCCCGCGCGGCGATATAGGCGCGCACAGCCGCGCGGCAGATGACGACGACGGGCCTGCCGTTGGGAATTTCGTCGAGACGGCCGCGCAGGTCGCCGAGCGGGATGTCGAGAATTTGCCAGCCATAGGAAGCAAGGCTGTCGTCGGCGATTTCTTCTGGTTCGCGCACGTCAAGGAGCGTGATGCCCCGCGAAAGATCGACGTCGCCGCCGAGATAAATCCTTTCGCCTGCCATGACGGCTCTCACTTCATGGGGCTCGATGAAGCGCACGAGTCCGTCGAGGACGTTCGACGCAATGTGGCCGCACGCATTGATCGGATCTTTGGGGCTGTTTGCCTGCGGGCAGTAGCAGAGGTCGAGCTGCGCGAGCTGACGGACGGTCGCGCCGAACGAAATGGCCGTCGAAAGAACGTCGATGCGCTTGTCGGCGCCTTCGCGCCCCATCGTCTGGGCGCCCAGAACCTTGCCCTCGGCGTCGAAGAGAACTTTGAGAAGAAGATCGGTCGAGCCCGGGTACCAGCGCACGTGGTTTCGGCCGATGACGGTCGCTCGGAAAAAGTCTTTGTGCGGAACCAAGCCTTCGTTCAAAAGCGTCTGTTCGTTCTTGCCCGTGCTTGCCCAAAGCGTGCCGAAGAGCGAAACGCCGCTCGTGCCGAGGCTGCCGAAAAGCGGATCCTTCGCGGCGCCCGCAATGCGGTTCGCCGCCGTGCGGGCTTCCTTAACGGCGATGCCCGCGAGCATCATCGGGCGCGGTTCGCGCGTGATGGGCTCCGGCGCCGCCGCAACATCGCCCACGGCGAAGATCGCCGGGTCGGAGGTCGTCATGAAGCCGTCCGTCGCGATCGCGCCGCGCGGACCCATGGCGAGGCCGGCTTCCAAAGCCAGACGCGAGCGCGGCTCGACGCCCGCCGCGGAAATCACGTCGTCGACGACGATCGCTTCGCCCGTCGAGAGCGTGAGCTTGAAGGCGCCGTCTTCGAGTTCGTGCGCTTCGCAGACCGAGGTCTGCAGATGGAGGTGCAGATTGGGCGACTTCTTCAGAGCAAGGCGGACGAAGGCGTTCGAGAGCGCTTCGTCATTGCGGCCCATGATGGTCTTGCCGTATTCCATCAAATGCACGACGCCGCCGCGGCGAATCGCGTTTTCGGCCGTTTCAAGACCCACGGCGCCCCCGCCCACGATGGCGACGCGGCATCCGGGCTTCTCCGAAAGCTTCTTCTCGAAGCGAAGCGCGTCTTCGGGCGTCCACATCGGATGCGAGCATTCCTTGAGGCCGGGGATCGGCAGAATGCGCGGCTGCGCGCCTGTCGCCAGGATGAGGCAGTCGTACGGCGCCTCGAAAACCTCGTTCGATTCAAGGTTCTTCACTGCCGCTGTCTTCTTGGCGCGGTCGATCGAGAGCACTTCGTGCCGCTCGCGGATGTCGATGTCGTACCAGCTCATGAGTTGGCGGGCGCTTGCGGCGTAAAGCGCTTCTTCGCGCATGAGGCCCCCAGCGAAATAGGGGAGCGCGCAGTTGGCGAAGGAGATTTTTTCTCCGCGCTCGAAAAGAACGACGTCTGCGTCTTCCATGAGGCGCTTGATGCGCGTGGCGGCGGTAACGCCGGCGGCTACGCCGCCCACAATGACGATTCGCATGAGAATTGGCTCGCTGATGGTTTCAAATTGCGCATTATTCTAGCGGGTTGACTTCGTGCGTTGAGGCGCTCCGGACGCGTCTGCAAGGTAGGTAGAAAAGACGAAAAAAAGGCCGTCGGAGCGTCTAATATGTCGGTGTTCCGAGTGTTTTGTCATGCTTTTCCCTCTTCATCCGACCGATGCGCGTCTATCTGCATGAACCGCAAGTTGTGAACGACGTCTCGCGAAAGATCGTCCATATCGACATGGACGCCTTCTATGCGTCGATCGAGCAGCGCGACCGTCCGGAGCTGCGCGGCAAGGCGATCGCGGTCGGGCACGCGGCGAAGCGAGGCGTCGTCGCGACGGCGA
>CAZUXQ010000255.1:0-2883 GCA_964624425.1 uncultured Sutterella sp. | reverse complement strand
GCTGCGCGCACCAGTGGGCCCCGCACCCCGCCCGTCGAACCACCACGCGCGCGCTGCTCAGCCGATGCTCGCCGAACCCCTGGCGATTGCCGACGCGCTCTTTAATCCGTCCGCCTTCGTCTTTTCGCCGAGCCTCCTCGCGCGCGAACTCAAAGAAGCGCTTCAAGCCGACTCAAACGTCGCGATTCTCAGCAGCACGCGCGCCGTCGGCTTCATCAAGGATCCCCGAAAGCAGGCAATCGTGGGCGCAGCTGCAGCCTCGGAGCCGCACGCAAACGGCGCGGCCATTGCAAACGCGGTTCACGTTCAGGGCGACGCCGTTCTCATTGCCGCAGGCGCGGGTTCCCTCGACCTTCTTCCGGCCGATGCCTTCAAGGCATCCGCAACCGACATCCTCGCGCCGATTTCGCGCTTCATGCTCACTGCGCCGCTTGCCGAAGGCTCCGCCCATACGCCCGTCGGGATGCGCTTCAACGAAGACTTCCTTTCCGCGACAATCGGCGAAAACATTCGAATCTGCGGCCCCTGGCAGCTTGGGCTCGCCGACGAAATCGACGCAGATGCCTGCTTCAAGGCAATTTGGACGGCGGCCATGGACTTTATTCCCGAAAGCGCGCTCTGGCAGAAAGGCCGCTACTTGTCGCAAAGCATCTTGTCGCCGCCCGACGGCTTCCCGATGGCAGGCGCAACGAACCTCCCGGGACTTTTCGTTTCGATCGGCGGCATGCACGGCGCAAGCTGGGCGGCGCTGAGCGCTGCGGCCGCCGCCGAGGCGATCGACTCTGCAACCCCCGGCAAACATGCGGTCGATGAATCCATGCGCGGCGCATTGTCGCCCCTGCGCTTTGCCCGATAATGCACGCGCCGAATGAACCGCTTCGAATTGCTGGCGGCCGGCCGCGCCGACGCCGCACGGACATTTTCTTCGCGAGATTTTGAATGACGCTTCCAATTTTGAATCTTGAAGAACTGCGCGGCCTCGAAGCGCGCGCCGCCGTTCGTCTCGGCAACGAGACGCTCATGCGCCGGGCGGGCGAATTCGCCGGCCGCTGGATCGCTGAACGCTTGGGAGACGCGCAAAAGCACGTCGCGCTCCTTGTTGGTCCGGGCAACAACGGCGGCGACGCGCTTTGCGCGGCCAAGCACCTCAGGGACGCGGGCTTCCGCGCAACGGTCGTGGCGCCCTGCGGCGCCCCAAAGACCAAGCCTGCCGAAGCCATGTGGAACGAATGGCTCGCCGCAGGCGGCGCCGTCATCGAAGATCCCTACACGTGCGAGCGCCCCGACTGCGTAGTCGACGGTCTTTTCGGCATCGGCCTCTCAAGGCCCATCTCGGGCAACTACCTCGACGGGGTTCTGTGGTTCAACGAACGCCGCGCACTCAAAGTAGCGCTCGACATTCCTTCGGGCCTCAACCCCGAAACCGGCTGCTGGATCGGATCGCGCCCAGGCGTCAGGGCCGACGCGACAATCACTTTCCTTTGCCCGAAAGCGGGCCTCTTCATGCGCGAAGGCCCCGACGCCGCAGGCGAAGTCGTGGTCGACGAGCTTGACGTGTCGATTCCGCTCACGCGCCTGACGCTCTCGGATCGCGAAGATTTCGCGCATATCCTTCAGAAGCGTCCCAAGAATTCGCACAAAGGCTCATTCGGCCGCCTCGCAGTCGTAGGCGGCGCCGCAGGCCGCATCGGCGCCGCACTTCTTGCGGCCCGCGCCGGCCTTCTGATGGGCGCAGGCACCGTAACAGCCGAACTCCTGGCAGACAATGCGCCTGCCGTCGACTTTGCGCAGCCTGAACTCATGCTCACCCGGACGCCGCTCGACTTCGCGAAATTCACCGCCGTCGTTGTCGGACCCGGCCTCGGCGCGAGCGAATTCGCCAAAACGCGCCTCAAAGCCGCGCTTGACGCATCGATTCCTGTTGTTGCCGACGCCGACGCTCTCAATCTGATTGCATCCGACAAGACGCTTCTCGAAATCATGCTTCGCCGCAAGGCCGCCACCGTCATCACGCCGCACGAAGGCGAAGGCGCACGCATCCTCGGCGTCGACGCCGAAACGATCGCCTCGAACCGCGTCGACTCGGTGCGCGACCTCGCGCTCAAGACGGGCGCCGCGACCGTCCTTAAGGGGCCGGGCACGCTCGTTGCCATGAGAAGCACCCGCACCTGGCTCACGCCCACGGCCAATGCTTCGCTCGCGACGGCCGGCAGCGGCGACGTTCTCGCCGGCATGATCGGCAGCTTCCTTGCGCAGCGCTACGACACGATCGAAGCCGTGCTCGGCGCCGTGACGCTTCATGCCGAAGGCGCGGCCGGCCGTTATGCAGGAGCAACCGCGGGGAGAATTGCCGAGAATGCTGCCGAACGGCTTCATGATCTGCGCGCTTCGAGCTGACGAATTGCCTTCCTGTGCCCGGCGGCCGCGCCGCCGAGTCTTAAAAAAGCCTGCTCTCCCGCACCATGCCGAAATCGGTGCGGCAGATGCAGGATCTGATCGCGCGGCGCTTCAGAACCTCGGCAGAGCAAGAGGCGCATCCTTTGCCCGGAAGCGCGGATTTTCGCCTTCAGGCTCTGAGCCGCCGACTTCGGACGCCTTCATTTTCAAAAAACCTTGAAAAGCCGACAATATTCCTTCAGCTCGCGGAAGCGCAGCGCAAAAAGAAATTTTCTTTCTTATAAATCAAACAGCCAGAGACGACTCACGAGAAAATTCGTCGCAAGATTGCAAGATCGGCCACAGCCTGTTACATGTTTCGCAATTGTGAAATACTTCTCAATTCGTCCGACGTTATAGCTGCCTTACAGTGAAGAAAACTGATGAGAGCCAGATTCATCGCTGTGTTTCTCCTGCCTTCTGGTAGAGAAAATTGAGGGTTGAGCC
>CAZUXQ010000254.1:0-2916 GCA_964624425.1 uncultured Sutterella sp. | reverse complement strand
CCGGGAACAATGTTGCGATTTAGTCGTTTTCGAAAGGTTCTGAGCCGAACCAGCGTACGGCTGAGAGCCATGCCGGAATAGACCTTTGGAGAGTGAAAGCAACATGAAGCGAGCCGATTTGATAGAGTTTTTGAAGAGCTATCTGGAAATCGAGAAATTTAAGGATTATGCTCCGAATGGCCTGCAAATAGCCGGAACGGAAGAAATAAATCTGATCGTGCTGGCGGTGACTGCATCGGGGAGTTCCGTCAATGCGGCCGTTGCCATGGGCGCGCAGGCCCTGCTGGTGCATCACGGCTGGTTCTGGAAGAGCGAGCCCGCACCGATCGTCGGCATCAAATATCAGCGCATCGCCAAGCTCATCAAGAATGACGTGAACCTCATGGCCTATCACCTGCCGCTTGATGCGCATCCGGCGGTCGGCAACAATGCTCAGCTTGCTGAGCGGCTCAGCATCCGCATCACCGACCGTATCGGAGATTTGTCGCTGCTGCACGTGGGCGAACTGATCGACGGTCCCATGAAGGCATCGGACTTTGCCGAACGCGTCGAGAGGGTTTTGGGACGCAAGCCGCTGCTGGCGGGCGATCCCGACAAATTCATCTTGAAAATCGGTTGGTGTTCAGGAGCCGCGCAGAACGAACTTCTCGAAGCGGCCGATGCCGGATGCGACCTCTACCTTTCGGGCGAAATTCGCGAGGCGACGCCCTATGAGGCTGTCGAGTCGGGTTGCGTCTATCTTGCGGGCGGCCACTACGCGACCGAGCGGTTCGGCATACAGGCTTTGGGCGAGCTGCTGATGCGCGAGTTTCCCGGTCTTGAATGCCGCTATGTGGAGCTCGACAATCCCGCGTGATCGTCGAAAAGAGTCCGAATACGAAATTGCCTTTGCAGGAAATATTTTGCAGCAACATCTGGGCAAACCGTGCTGCAGGATATTTGAGCTCATTTGATGGACTGTGGAAAACGACGATTTTCGAATTTCGGTAAAATACAACGTCTATCTCTGCGAAAACGCGGCGGCGAAGGTCTCCGACGCGGTTCATTGTGCGCACTGCGCCCAGGCGGAGGCGCGCCGAAGCACAACATAAAGGCAACATTGTCATGATGATTCTTTACTCGGGCCCCACCTGCCCGTTTTCCCACATGAGCCGCATCATCCTCAATGAAAAAGGATGCGACTTTCAGATCGAAAATGTCGATTTGGAAGGCTACATGGAAGGCGATGCCGCGGCGGACATCGCCGAGCTCTCGCCCTACGGCGAGCTGCCCGTTCTGCTTGAACGCGATCTGCTTCTCTACAACGTGTTCGTCGTCAACGAATACATCGACGAGCGCTTCCCGCATCCGCAGCTCATGCCTCAGGATCCGGTCGGCCGCGCCCGTTCGCGCCTCTTCCTGCACGTAATTGACCGCGAAATCTTCCCGTACGTCCGCCTGCTTGAAAATCCGGAAGCGCCTGAAGCCCGCAAGCAGCGCGCCCGCCTGCATCTGCGCGAAAACCTTGAAGTGCTCTCTTTCCGCGTCGGCGAAAAAAAGTACCTTCTTTCGGATGACTTCAGCATGGTCGATGCCGTTCTCGCGCCGATCCTCTGGCGTCTTGAGCACTACGGCGTGGAACTTCCGGGCACGGCGGCAAAGCTCGAAACCTACTGCCAGCGCCTCTTCATTCGTCCCTCGTTCATCGAGTCGATGACGCCGCAGGAACGAACGATGCGCAAGTAGCCTGCAGATGCTTTAGGCGGCGCGAATGCCTGTTGAAGCCGCTCCGCGCTGCTTTTCGGTTTTTCCGCGATTCCGGTTGAACAACGAAACTGAAAGGATCAACGACGATGTCGCAGCTCAGTTTGCGTGCTTATTTCTTGGAAACTTTGCGCGACTACTGCCGCGAGCGAGGCTCTTCGCCCTACATCTGGGTGAGAGTCGACCACGGGTGCGAGGTGCCGCAGCAGTATGTCGATGAGGCCGGCGTCATTGTGCTCGACTTGTCCGACTCGGCCGTGCACAACTACCGAATTGAAGACAACGCCGTCTGCTTTCAGGCCAGATTCGGCGAATACGACGAAGTCCACGACTTGAGAATTCCAATCTGCCGCATCGGACAGATGGCGAGCGACGACAGCCAGCATTCTGCCGCCATGTTCATCGTGAGTCCGTCGGAAGAGGCGTCTCAGCCTGCCGCCTTTCGCCGGCCGACGCGCGTGAAATAAAGCTGTTTCTAGTGTAAAATTTCCTTTTTCTGCCTCCTTAGCTCAGTTGGTAGAGCAACCGCCTTGTAAGCGGTAGGTCATCTGTTCGAGTCAGATAGGGGGCACCAAACAACCATCCCGCAACGGTCGCGACCGTGCGGGATTTTCTTTTATATTAATAAGTTAATGCTTTCTGCCATTCGGTACCGTCCGTAAATAATCGCCTGAAGCCGCTTCTTACTGGTACCATATTGGGTACCAAAGAACTGATTTCTAAAACCCTTGCAAAATTGGTACCGAGTAAAAATGGCTCAATACGTCAAAGCAAAAACGGATAAGGAAGTGCAGGCACTGGCCAAAAAAATAGGCCGTCATGCAGTAGGCGGCGGAGGGTGCACTGGCTTGGCTTTGGTTGTGACAAAGGGGAAGGCGGGGTTAATCCCAAACTGGGTCTTGCGGTCCCGGACAAATCAATTGGGAACGGTTGTTTGCCGTTATGGGCGTTATCCTGAAGTCAGTTTGCAAACCGCGCGAGAGAAAGCATTCGCAGACCAGGAGCTTATTGGGAAAGGCATTAAACCTAACATAGCCAGAGCGCAGGCGGAAGAAGAGAAAGCTGAGGCTGCAAAAAGATCGGCCGCCGAGAAGATCACTGTTGCTGAAGCTCTCCACGAATGGATTGTTTGGAAAGCGGAAAATGCCGGTTGGAAGCACCCGCAGGAGACGA
>CAZUXQ010000253.1:0-2942 GCA_964624425.1 uncultured Sutterella sp. | reverse complement strand
GGCCATTGCAGGAATACCGCAGAATGAAGGTTTTCTGCGCGGACTGAATGCGAACGCTCAGTCCCAAAACGCCCCCGACGGCGAATACGCCGTCGGCCTTGAGGGCGCGAACTTGAAGATCCGTCAGCTGCTTGGCAATCTTTGGCATGGCAGGCACCCACCAAAAAAACTTAGGGCAATTTTATGCCCACCAAAAATACCGCCAAAAAAATTGCGATTGCTTGAGATCAGAATAGACGGTATGTGACGGAGAAGCCTTGACTCTCTAAGGAGAAACAAAAAGTCCGATGCTGCATGAGACGGCATCGGACTTGCAATTGGCGGAGGCGGTGAGATTCGAACTCACGGTCGGCGCAAACCGACGCCGGTTTTCAAGACCGGTGCATTCAACCGCTCTGCCACACCTCCATTGAGCGCTTCAAAGCAAAAAAGCATTTTATACGAAACGTTTCTCGGCTTGCGGTATTCTAGTCCTTATTCTTGTTGTTCTTGAAGACGACGGTCTCTTCGATGTCAGCCGTGCGGATCGTAAAGAGCTGATTCATCAGGTCTTCGGCGAGTGCTTCGGCGTCGGCGATCACTTTGAGGTTGAAGTCGGTGAGGAGGCGATTGGCGTCTTCGACGCTTGTCTTCATGAGTTCAAGGTACTGAGCTTCCATTTCGGTCTGCTTTTTGGCCGTTTCGGCTTCGAATTTCGCGAAGGCTTCGCGCACGATCGGGGCGAGCTGCTTGAAGTCGGTCATGGCAAGCGTCTGCAGACGGCGGAATTTCCAATAGGCGGACTTGCTGTCGGCCTTGTCTGTTCCTATGCCGTAGGATTCGGGCGCGACCTGAAGGCCGGCGTAGAACGGCACAAAGACGGAGAGAGCAGCCATGCCCATGGCGAGGTAGATGACTTCGCCGATTTCCTTCGGCAGCCACGGACGAACCTGCATTACATGTGCTTCGTAAGTGCGGAAGACGCTCACGGGGCGCCACGGTTCATCGCCGTTGAGGCCGTTTGTGTACGGATCGTGTTCGGAGCCTTCGAAAAAATCGCGCATCATCGCCTTGACGTCGGCAAGCGTCGCGGGCTTGGCGGGCTTCATGTAGACTGGATAAGTGCGGCCGGCGTCGGGGGCTTGGACGACTTCTGGATTGAAGTGCTTCTGGATGGCCCAGACACGCGGGTCGTTGTAGATGCGGTCGCGGCCGTCGTCGCGGGTGTAGGCCTTCGAGAAGTTGAAGGCGCCGTCCGTTTCTGGATTGTAGAAGTTGTGCTCCTGAGCAAACTGAACGAGCGTCTTCGACCCCATCATGTCGGGCGAATTCGGGTCGTAGTCTTGCAGGCGGCCCTGATTGCCGGAGGCGAAGTAGACGTCGGCAGGAATGCGGTGAGCGATCCACTGATGACCCGAACCCGTTTCGAGGTACCACGCTTCCGTGAGGTCGACGAACGCAACGCCGAAGCCTTCGCCGGCACCGATCGTTTCGATGACCTTGCCTAGTTCCCGCACGCCTTCGCGGGCGGTACGGCAACGCGGCAGAATCACTTCGGGAATGTCGTCTTCGGTGATGCCGGCGTTCTTGTTGTACGGATCAATTGCGAGAACGGCATCGGACGCGAAGATCGATTCCGTGCCGGTGATGCCGAGCCCGGCTTCATTGAAGCCGACGGCGCCGTGCAGCTGGGTCTTCCAATTCGGGACGGTCGTATAGCGCATGGCATTTGCCGGCAGTGGATAACTGAAATCGTTCGCGCCGCCATGCGTCTTGCAGCTGTAGGCGCCGGACTGGTTCCGGACGGCTGGATGAATGACGAAGTGCTGAGCCTTGAGCGAGGAGCTGTCGGCGCTGCGGGCAACCAGGAAGGAGCCGTCAAGCGTGGCTTTTTCGCCAATGACGATCGTAGTGCACATAGTTTGTCTCCCGTGGATGCGGCACGAATGAAAGGGAGGACCGCATCAGCGCCGCGCGAGCCGGGCTTCCTTCTGGGAATTTCTTCCGATTGATCCTGATGAGAAAGCGGGAAGAAAGGAAAAGCCGGCCTTGAGCGGCAAAGTCAAAAAGCGTGCATTTGCCTGATCGAAAAATTTTCTCAGGCAGATTTGCAAGCCTGAATGCTAAAGGATTCTGCGAAGAAAAACAGTCGAAATTTCGGACTCGCGCCATGGATTCGCCGCAGTGTTTTTTCGAAAAATTTGCAGAGCACATTATCAGGCGTGTTTTGTAGTTGGCGTCAAAGTTGCCGGCGTGCAGGCGACGAGCGTCTCGTTGGCACAATTTCCTCAAGTTTGGATATGGGGCGGCTTCTTTCAAAAGTTCGTCAAATGCCGGCTGCCTGCGGGGCGGCATGCAGGTCATGCCCGTCATTGTCGTCCATCTGAAGGTCGTAGTATCCCGAAAGCGTCTCGAGCACTTCGATGCGGATCTCGTTGATGCGGTCCGCAAATCGTACAAGTAGGCGCTCCTTCAGGGCGTCGAGTTCGGGCGAGGCGGATGCGTTCAGACCTTGGCGCTCGAGGCTTGATTTTGCAACATGGAGCCGGATGTCGTTCTTGGCCGGCATGCGGATGCGGAACCGAAGCGATTTGCCGAAAGCGTCTTCGGCAACGAAAAGCTCAGCGTCGGCAATGAGACGCAGCGCATCGTGCGAAGGCGCGGCGCCGTAGGGGAAGCGCGTGAGAAGGCATGGGCGCGCGGCTTGTTCTGAATGCGGAAAGCCGATTTTTTTCCCGATTTCGCGGATGCGGTTCTTCAAAATGCCGGCTTCGGCCAGCGGCGATCGAATGCCGAGCTCCTGAAGTGCCTTGAGACCCGGCCGATAGACGCCGAGATCCGAGGCATTGGTGCCGTCGCAGACGACCGCAATGCCCATTGCCTTGGTGATGGTCTTGAGTTCTTCGAAGAGGCGGCGCTTGCAAATGTAGCAGCGGTTGCGGCCGGCTGCGGCGAGTCCCGGC
>CAZUXQ010000252.1:0-2944 GCA_964624425.1 uncultured Sutterella sp. | reverse complement strand
TTTCCAAAAGTCTTCTCAACCAAATAATTTGCAAATTCAACCAGATAATTTACATACTCAAAAATCTTCTTAACCATTTGAATTTCATCCTTCGGCATATAGTTTTATGGGATGTTTTTCGACGAGTCCGCAAGCGAAACCGCCCGCACCGCATGGCTCGAAGAGCCCGGCCTTCGGGGCCCGTCGCAGAAAGCACTTCGCATCAATCATGGCAATCGAAAATTTTCGTGAACCTTACTTGAGCGAACCATTCTCGTCTCGGCAGAGGCGCTCAGAGAGCGACCGCCGCCTTCTCTCCTGACGGGCAGGATAATGTGAGACGCTCAGGCTCGAGAGAGCTCGCAATGCCAAGAAAATGATTGAGTGCGGTTGATGCCTCCAGAAACCAACACCTCCGCGATCCCGGCCTTGCAGAACCTCCTCGGCCAAGAAAAAGCCGAACAAATCATCGCCTCCCGCCGGCACATTCATCAGCAGCCTGAAATCGGGCTCGACACGCCCGAAACGGCCGCTTTCATCAAAACGGCATCGCCGCATTGGCCGAAGACGAAAAAGATGACCGACCGGACTTCGCGCGGACAAGGATGCGCTTCCGATGACCGAAGACAGCGAACTTCCCTATAAGCCTCACGCCCAACATAGCTCGCCTTTGCGGTCACGACGGCCGCATGGCCGGGGTTGCCCGCAACGGCGGTCCGCCTGATGAAGCACCGTTCTTTCTCGGGCAAAGTGCTTCTCATCTTCCAGCCCGGCGAAGAAGACTGCGCCGGCGCGGACAAGATGATGAAGGACGGACTTTTCGACATCTATCCCTGTTGCGGGATCTATGCGATTCACGGCGAACCGGGGCTGCCCGTCGGACAGATCAAGCTTCGCCGAAGCGCTCAGACGGCCTCCTCGACCTCATCGAAGGCCGCACGAAAGCGATCTGCGAAGAGAGCCGGGCATTCAGACGGGCACGAATGCGATCCTCGACTGCGTGCGTCTTTATCCGGCCGTCATCAACGACAATGCGCTCTTCGACGAAGCGCCGCTCGGTCTCTGCCTGCAGCTCGGGCTTGACGACGAAACCCATTGCGCGCCGCTTCGCAATCCGCATTTCGAATTCAATGAAACCGTGCTCGGATTCTGGGGGGAAGACGCTTGCGGCAATCGACTCTCTTAATATCTCTGTCCGACGGTCCGCGCACGCCTCGAGAGAAGCGTTTGCAGCCGCCGGCGGCATGCAAGAGCCGAAGCTTTGAGAAAAGACTGAGCCTCTTCCGCCTGCTTCGGTCATTGCATCTCGTCGATATCGACGAGAATGTAATTCGGTTTTCCCATGCCGAGCTCATTCATATAGGAGAGCTGGCGCAGGCCGTGACGCGTTTCGATGCGCTCCACCAGGTCGCGGCTGCTCGTCTGATGATAGATCATGTCGACGCAGGCCTGATCGATCGCAAGGATGTCGGTGGATGCAGCCATGCCGATGTCGGGAATCGTCGGTTCGGCGGCGGCAATACCCGCGCAGTCGCAGTCGACCGACATGCGGCGCATCACGTTGATGAAGGCGATGTGCCTGCCGAAGCAGTCGCACACGGCCTTGGCGGATTCGGCCATGTTTTCCATGAGCGTTTCCTTGCCGGGCCACTGATCCCACGGGAGATTCGCGTCGGAAACGCCGTGCACCTGCAGCTTGCCGATGCGCCCGTCCGCGCAGCCGATGGCGATATTCTTCATTGAACCGCCGAAGCCGCCCATGGCATGCCCCTTGAAGTGCGTGAGGACAAGCATGCTGTCGTAGTTGACGATGTTCCTGCCCATCGAAACTTCTTTGAAGCGGCGGCCGCCCTTGACGGGAAGGCTGACGACGCCGTTTTCGTCCATGATGTCGACCGGACAGAAGGTCCAGCCGTTCACCTTGATCGTTTCGCGATGCTTTTCGGTCGTGAAGCGGTCGCCTTCGTAAAGCGTATTGGTTTCGACGATGGCGCTCTGCGGAATCGCCGCCTGCAGCGCCTGAACCATGTCGCGCGGCAGAATGTTCGGACCGTGCCGTTCGCCCGTGTGAAGCTTGATGGCGACCTTGCCGGTGATTTCGGCACTGACGAGCGAATAGAGCTTCTTCAGATGCTCGGCGTCGATGTGCTTCGTGAAGTAGACGACGGCCTTTTCGCCTTCAAAATCGGGGCCGACCTTGCGGCAGCCGACAACAGGCGCCTGACCATTGCAGTCGCCGGCCTTCTTGTCCTCATGATCGTGATGGAGGCTGCTCATTTTTTCCTGTCCAAAATGGCAAGGTTGAACGGCGCGGCAAACGGTTCGCAGTGAGGCGATATGCAGTCCGCGCCTGATCAGCGATCAAGTTACTGCTTCGGCAGACTGAAAAGCAATCTCCGAATCATGCAAATCCTTGCCCGAAAGTCTCGCGACCGATGCACGCGGACGGACTGCAGACCTGCCGCGGCAATCCGTCACGCTCTGCTTCTGCTTTTTGCTTTGGAACTGTCAGACAAGAAGGCTCAGAGAGAAGCCGTTCGGACGGAACACCTTGAAATGCGCCGAGTCGACGCCTTCGCCCCAGTCGGACGCCGTTTGATAGGCAGCTTCAACCACGGTCGCGGCATCGAATCCAATAATGTCGAGGTAAATCCAGTAGTACCCCTCGGCACGCCCGATGACGCGGAAGGCTTCTTCTCCCGCCCGCGCCTTGAGAATTGCTGCGAATTTGTCGAGGAACGCATCGGCCGCACGGCTTCGCGCTTCGGCATCATCCTCTTTGAAGCCGAGCGCCTCGGCATTGAGGCGAAAAGCAAAGAATCCCGGCATGATGCCCTGCAGGACGAGCGCGTTCGTTTCCGAAGCGTCGCCCGTTCGCATGATGCCTACAAATGTCGGACAAGACGAGCGTCCGACCCCGACGTCTTCATAGGAAGCGGGCGGATGGCCGCTCTCTTTCGATTCT
>CAZUXQ010000251.1:217-2964 GCA_964624425.1 uncultured Sutterella sp. | reverse complement strand
AAAGCGCAGGCCTCAGTCTTTCGGCTTCCCTTGCGGGGACGCAGCGAAGCGGTGCCTGCCGCTCGGCTTGAGCTTCAGGCTGGCAATGAATTGAGGAGAAATCCGCGAGTCTTTTGAATCGTTCCGAACCGCAGACGATGTTCGTCGCCGAGCTCAGCGCAGACTTCTGCAAGAAGCGCGGCTCCTTCATGTCCGACGGTCTTCTTTGAGCCGTCCGCATCAGGATGGCGCGGCGGGCAGCGGATCTGCGTCCGCCAAGGCAGTTCGGGCTGCGCCGGGCGCCGGCGCCTGAAGCTTTCGAGACGTCCGAGCCGGGACGGAAATGCCCTGAAATTGGAGGCAGGCGACGTTCGGTCTGGAATCGGGCCGTCCCGTTCTTCGAATTCTCTCCGGAAGTGCGCCGGCTGATCCATGCGGCCGATGCAGTGGAAGGCCTGAGCTGCGGGCTGAGAAAGGCGGCTTTTGGAGGGCCCGCCGTTCAGCCGGTCGGCCGGCCGCCTCATTCCCTTTGCTGATCAGCCATTCCCAACCGACTCGCGCGCAAAGCGTTTTCAACGCTCTCTCTGCAGGAAGAAGCCGGGCGAGGCCGGCTCTTCATTGTGCGCTGAGGCGGCGCTTCAGGCTTTCCCTTCTTGAGCTGGGAATTGCTTGAGCGCTTTGAAAACGCGCGCCGTGATGTCTTCGATCGAGCCCAGGCCGGAGATGGATCGATACTTCGGCGCATCGGGGCGGTTCGATTCCGCGAGCTTCGTGTAGAAGCCCACGAGCGCTTCGGTCTGTTCGTGATAGACCTTGAGCCGCTTGAGAACCACTTCCTCGCGGTCGTCGTCGCGCTGGATGAGCGGATTGCCCGTGACGTCGTCCCTGCCTTCGACCTTCGGCGGGTTGTGCCTGATGTGGTACGTGCGGCCGCTCGCCGGGTCGACGCGGCGGCCCGACATGCGCTCGACGATTTCGGCGTCGGGAACGCTGATTTCCAGGACGCAGTCGATCGGAATGCCGGCTTCGAGCAGCGCTTCGGCCTGCGGAATCGTGCGGGGGAAGCCGTCGAACAGCGCGCCGTTGGCGCAGTCGGGCTGCGCGAGACGGTCCTTCACAAGGCCGATGATGATCTCGTCGGAGACGAGCTGGCCTTTGTCCATGACGGCCTTGGCGGCAAGACCGAGAGGCGTTCCGGCCTTGACCGCCGCGCGAAGCATGTCGCCCGTAGAGATCTGGGGAATGCCGAAGTGTTCGCAGATGAACTTCGCCTGCGTGCCTTTGCCGGCGCCGGGCGGGCCAATGAGGATGAGACGCATGGGATCGTGCTCCTGAATGTTGGGGTGGTATGTTCGGCCGCCGCGTCCGGCAGAGACGCGCAGGAGCGGCGCTTGTCGCGAGCATTTTAGCGCGGCAGGCCGCGCGGCCGGACTACGCCGTTGGGCGTAGGCTCGGCCGAGTCCAGCGCGGCAGGCGCGGCGGCGTCCTGAGCATGCAGGAGACTTATGCCTTGGCTGCTCGGCATATTGCGCGCACGCGTTCGAGATCTTCCTGCGTGTCGACGCCGGCCGGAAGCGCCGCGTCGAGCGTCATGACGGCAATTTTTTCGCCGAAGTAGAGCGCTCGGAGCTGCTCGAGGCTTTCTATGGCTTCGAGCGGCGCCTGAGGCAGCGTCGGGTAGCGCTTCAGAAATGCAGCGCGGTAGGCGTAGAGGCCGAGGTGGTGCAGAGCGGCAAAGTTTTCGGGGAGCGCCTTCGGATTGCGCGCCATCGCATCGCGCGGCCATGGAATCGGGGCGCGCGAGAACGTGATGGCGTTGCCCTCATGGTCGAGCGTCACCTTTACGACGTTCGGATTCATGAAGCTTTCGATGTCGCGAATCGCGTGCGCGGCCGTAGCCATGGCGCATTGAGGACGTTCGGCAAGGAGCCTCGCGACGTCTTCGACGACGTTCGTCGGCATCAAGGGTTCGTCGCCCTGAAGGTTCACGACGATTTCGTCGTCCGGCAGGCCGAGCTTCGAGACGGCTTCGGACAAGCGGTCCGTGCCGGTTGGGTGGCTGCTGCTTGTGAGAAGCGCTTCGACGTTCGCGGCTTCGCAGGCGGCGAGAATGCGGGGGTGGTCGGCAGCGACGACGACGCGCGAGGCGCTCGTCCGAGCGGCGAGTTCCGCAACGCGAACCACCATCGGAATGCCTTCGATGAGCTTAAGGGGCTTTTCCGGCAGTCGGGTCGACTTCATGCGTGCCGGAATAATCACTGTGAAAGACATGCTGCCTCTCGGAAGAAAGTTTGCGGATTTTCAAGGGTGAATGAGCGCAGGCGCCGTCCGAATTCAAGACTGGCGCTCAGGCGGAGAAAAGTCAGAGCGCGCTGCGGCGGAGCTGATCGCGCTTTGCGCGCCATTTTCTGGCCTCTTCGGGCGTGAGCGGACGCGCGGCATTCTGCGTCATGAGGGCAATGCCCGCATTTGAGAAGCCGTAGGCAAGCTCGCACGACGGACAGATCAATTCGCGTCCGGAGCCGCTTTCGCGCTCGCCCGCCATCAAGGGGCCCTTGCACGCGGGGCATGCAAGAAAGCTTGGGATGCTGAGCCTGCGGAAGACGTCGTCGGGCGCTTCCTCGCGGGCTTCGTGACGGTCATTTGCATCTGTCATGAGATTGTTCTCCGCGGCTGCCGGAGCTGCGGCGCCGGCAGCCTGATTATTTCGCATCTTCTGCTTTTATCGGATCGCGGCGGCTTTCGGACATGCGTCCGAGCTTGCGGGA
>CAZUXQ010000251.1:0-207 GCA_964624425.1 uncultured Sutterella sp. | reverse complement strand
CAACCCAGATGCGCGGGTCGTTCTTGATGTCGGTGCGGCGCGCGCACTTCACGGCGTCCTTTCCGGTAATGAGGATGACATCTTCTTTGCGGCCGGCAAAGGGGTTCTCGGAAAAGTCGTAGTGGTCGCCGAGCTCAAGCTCCCGGCAGTCGATGCCGTGGCCGCGCACCATGGCAAAGAAGCGTTCGGGCGCGGCAATGCCTGCGG
>CAZUXQ010000250.1:0-2974 GCA_964624425.1 uncultured Sutterella sp. | reverse complement strand
TAACTGAAACATGATGAAATGCTTCGTGCATGGAAATGTGGAGCATCCATGCCAGTGGAGCTTCAGTCCGCCTGCTGTGCAGCGGACGGGAGGGATCATTCGACGTGTTGCGAACCGGACGAACCGCAGTCTGCGTCAAGCTGGACAAACGGCGAATCATCGATCGAATCAGTCGACGGGATGGAGAGGCGCTTGTCCAAGAGCGCCTCTCTGTTGCGGCGATTTTGTACAGTGAGTCATGTGCAAGAACAATCTGTGTTGGAACCGCGGTCGAATGCTGTGCGCCGGCACGGATCTGGAATTCGCCGCCGAAACCGCAGATATTGTCGGCCTGCATCTTGCTCCGACCGAAGAAATGCCGTCGTCGTGACATTGACGAGAAACCGCCCCTGCAGGCAAAGCGAGATGCTTAATTTGTTCGGCGCTCTTGAGATCGAAGCAGAACGAATTCTTGGAAAGTGCGCGAAATGCGGGAAGCAAGGCGATCTTCTGCTGTTTGCGGATGAATTGCTTGAGGAGTTGCCGAAGAACGACAGCACAGACGCAGCATCCGCAAACGCCGCAATGAATGTCTGAAAGTGCGTTCGAATGGAAAATCCCATTGCGTGTCCGCTTCCGCAGACCAGCTGAACATGGCCGAGATTTGGTTTGATATCTTGAACAGAAAAGTTCTTGAGGACGCTTCCTTCGACGGCGTCGACGACCTGACCTGAAGCGCGCCGCTGACTCCTATATGAAGACTTAAGCCTGTAATGAACGCGGCGCCCCTCCATCCCAATGGAGGGAGCAAGTGCGAAGTCGGTGCAGTCGAATTCGGAATTTGCCAACGAATTTGCGTGTCTATTAACGAGAAGAATTAAAAGTCGACAAATTGAAGCCGCGCCGCGCAGGCGTTCAATTTCAAGGATTTTGAGAATTCTGCGCGCGTTTTTTGTGGTCCCCAATCATTGCAGGAGTTCGGCTCCGGATGCCGGCTTCGAGCGCGCGATCGGCATATTCATCCGGATTGATCTCGGGACTGCAGGGCGGCAGGAAGAAGAATTCAATGCGCTCTCCGCGCGCCTGCGCCCAAGCTGCGGCCGGCCTGCCTTCATGAACCCTGAGATTGTCCGCGGCAGGGAAAATACTTTTTCCTCGTCCTTGATCATGCGCGTCGGGAAGCTCGACGGACAAGCGCTGATTCAGCGGCTGATCCTCCACTTTGAAGCGAAGCAGTCCCTGAGCGGAGACTGCCGAAATCGCCGACGCCGTCTTGCCGGACCGACAAGCCGCATCCCTTTTGAGCTTGGCCTGCCCGGGGCTGCAGGATTCAGTCTGCTTTCCCATTGCGGCGCTCGGAGCACGGCGAAGGTTCAGCGGCGCGGAAGCCCGCGTAGCGCACGGCAAAAGCCGCATTCGCGAAGGTTTTCAAGCTTCTCGGGACTGCGGCCGTCGAGCATCTGCCGCCTTCACAGTCCAAACTGCAGCAGAACATCAACTATTTTGAACCCTGATTAATCGGGATCAGTTATCCGGAAGTTCGAGAATAAATGGACGCAATGTGTTGATATAAAAGAAAAATCCCAGACGTCCTGAGACTGTCTGGGATTTGAAGTTGGTGGAGGCGGCGGGAGTTGAACCCGCGTCCGGAAACCTTTTTCCGATGGTTCTACATGCGTAGCCGAATGATTTAAATCTTGCCTAATATCCTGCCGATCGGCGGGCCGACATTAGGCGATGCCGCCTAAGTTTCGGCAATGCGTCGACGACAGCCGCATTGCCTAGACTCCGTAAAACGATGCGGCTGTCGGTTTCCCGACCTGACCCGGAGACAAGTCAGTGCCGCATCCCGCCATTAAGCGGCGAGAGCGAAACGCTTGTTGTTGGCGTTTATTGGGTTTGCAGAGGATTTACGAGGTATCTGCCCCTCGGCATGCCCCATTCGGCGTCCGCGTCCCCGTCGAAACCAAGGCGCCCCCAAATGGAAATAGCGTAGGTGCTAAATATACACGGAAAAGAAAGAGCTCGTGCGATTTGAGAGGTTGAACTTTGCCGCGCCTTCTCTCGTCTGCGCCGTCTGATGACGGTGTTTCCTTATTTTTCGCAACGCGTCAATGAATTTCAATCGAAGGACTGAACCCACGAAAGAAGGTCGGCCGGCGTTTTTGCGATGAAGTCCGGACCGCTCTCTTCGAGCGGATGCTCGTTGTAGCCCCAGGAAACCATTGCGCAGTGAAGTCCCGCTGCATGAGATGACGCAACATCGGATGCGGAATCGCCTGCATAGACCATGGCGACGGGATCGATGCCGAGAAGGCTGCTTGCAACATAAAAGCTGTCGGGCTCGGGCTTCATGCGGCAATTGGGCGAATCGAAGCCGAGGATTAGATCGAGCTTCGGCGCAAGCGTTAGCGTCTCGAGAATCTGCGATGCATAGACGGCAGATTTATTCGTGATGACGCCCGTTCTAAGGCCTCGGGCCCGCAGTTCGTCGAGTACCTCCGGCATGCCGGAAAAGGCGATAGAGCGCACGCAGATGGCCGCCTCGTAATTGTGCAGAAACTCCGCACAGAGCGCTTCATAGTCTGGATCGGTCTTCTCTTTCTGAAGCGACTTGCGCAAAAGCGCCGGGGCACCGTGTCCGGTAGCAGAGCGCAGCGCTTCAAAGGGCAGGATGGAAAGGCCGCGATCTGTGCGAAGCTTGTTGACGGCGGCTGCGAGGTCGGGCGCTGTATCGACAAGCGTGCCGTCTAAGTCGAAGAGAAATGCGCGCATGCGAGCCATGATGATGCTCTTTGACGGGATTTGAACGGAGGCGGGCACTTTGACGAAAAGCTGAAAAACAAAGACCTCTGCAGCGAACCGCAGAGGTCTCGTTGTCCGCAAACAAGCCAAATTAATTATTCAGCAGGACGCGTACCGACAACTTCGACAACAGCACGGCGGTTCGGGGCCAAGCACATGACAAGTTCTCGGAAGTTTTTAATCTGACCGC
>CAZUXQ010000249.1:1812-2976 GCA_964624425.1 uncultured Sutterella sp. | reverse complement strand
CCGCTTCTGCTCGGAGCGCACGTCGTCCCGCCGCTCTTGCGCCTCGGCAAAAAAGAGAATGCCTGGCGAAAGGAGGCGTCTCTCCCAAAAAGCGCGCCGGAAATCTTCCGCTGCCAGCCGCAAAAGCCAAGCGCGATGCCGCCGGCCCTGCGCCGGCGCCATTTCTGCAAAGCAGACCATACCGCAAGATGGAAGACATTTCATCCTTATGCAGCGTCGTCGCTTGAATTCTTTCGAATTTTTTGAATGAACGCCGTCTGATCCTGCTCGAACTTGTTAGAAATTTTTGCTCCGGCGAACTCGCCGAAATGCCCTCGATTCGACTGATCGGCATTGACTTTTCGCCGGCTTTTCATTCGAGCGGGAACCGCCTCGCAAAGATCGGCGCGCAGATGCAGGACAGAAAGAGCATCGGCGGCTATTATTTATCGGACGCCTTGGAGACGCCGAGCTCGAGAGGGACCGCTCGAGCGCCGTCTTCCGCCGCGCTTCAATCCCGCAAGAAAGAGCCGCTAATCGTGACGACTGCCAAAATTCACTCTTTTGAATCCTTCGGAGCCGTCGACGGACCTGGCGTCCGCTTCGTCGTTTTCTTCCAAGGCTGCCGCATGCGCTGCCGATACTGCCACAACCCGGACGCCTGGGAAATCGATGCAGGCGAAGACTTCACGCCCGACGAGATCCTGCAGAACGCGCTTCGCTGCCGCACCTATTGGGGCGAAGACGGCGGCATTACGGCAAGCGGCGGCGAACCGCTCCTGCAAATCGACGCGCTCACCGAACTCTTCGAAGCCGCGCGCGCCGAAGGGGTCCACACGACGCTCGACACCTCGGGCGAACCTTTCTCGCTCGACCGCGAATACCTGAAGAAATTCAACCGGCTCATGACCGCCGCCGACCTCTTCCTGCTCGACATCAAGCACACCGAGAACGACCGCCACAAGCACCTCACGGGCCGCGGCTGCGCGAACATTCTCGAGATGGCGAAATACCTCGCAACGCACGGCAAGCCCATGTGGATCCGCCGCGTTCTCGTGCCGGGCTGGACTGATTCGGACGAGGAGCTCAGAAACCTCAAGGCCTTTGCCGACTCGCTGGGCACCGTCGAACGCATTGAGGTGCTGCCCTTCCACAATTTTGCGGCCTTCAAGTGGAAATCGCTCG
>CAZUXQ010000249.1:0-1802 GCA_964624425.1 uncultured Sutterella sp. | reverse complement strand
CGTAAGGCGCGCCGAAGCAATTCTCGGCGCAAGGCACTGAGCCGAAACCCAAGACGCCCGCACCGAATTCAAGCAGCAATCACGCAGCCGAACCATCATGACGCACAAAGTTTTCGAAAAAGCCGTCCGCATCCGCTTCAGCCACTGCGACCCGGCCGGCATCGTCTACCACCCGGAATACTTCCGACTCCTCAACGAACTGCAGGAAGAGTTTCTGCATGAAGTGATCGGCATGGGCTTCATCGAAGTGCTGCGCTTCGGCTTGGGCTTCCCGGTCGCGGGCGTGAAGTGCGATTTCGCCGCGCCGAGCCGCGTCGGAGACGACTGCGTTGCGCGCCTCTGGCTTGAACGCCTCGGCACGACCTCGATGCGCTTTGCCTTCACGATTCATTCGGACGGCGAACTGCGCCTGAAATGCGTCGAAACGAATGTCTGCGTGAAGCAGACCGCCGACGGCAAGCTCGTGAAGTCTCCCATTCCCGAAGAACTCCTCGCGAAGCTTCGGGAGTACCTCACGGACGAGACGCTCACGCTGCGCGCCTGATTTTCGCTTTGCGCCTATGCGGCAAAGCGTCTTCTCAAAGGGCTTCCGCCCGCCGCCCGCAATGAACTCCGTCTTCTCTCTTCTTCGCTGCGTTTTGCAGAACGGCGCACCGCTCGGCAGCGCCTGAATGCCGAATGCCTGCCGGAACGGACTCGGGTCAACCAAGTCGTCTTCAATCTGATGACCATGATTCATGGCTTCGGAAGAAACGGAAGCAGGCAGGAAGGCTCCATCCAAGCCCATGCCGCTGCAGGCCGGCTTCTCCGACATCAAACTTGCGGTCGACGGCCTGCATCGTCCGGCATCTCGAAGCGGTTCCCGACGCTTCTGTTCATGCGTCAGTGGAGTGAGTCTAGAAATCCGGACTCGTCAAGCCGGATGCATAGGCGTGAAGCGCTCAAGCGCGACGGACGCCTGGCGGACTCGCTCTTCGCCAAGTCCTTTTCGCATCCAAGCAGCGTGTCTTCATTGCCATGCCGGAATGCGGACGAACAGATTATGGATGCGGATCCGGGCGAGCTGCGGCGGCTGCCTCGCGCCCGGCAGAGTTCTTCCGGCCGATGAGAGTCTCGGCGCTTGAGCGGATTCTGAATCGACTTCTCAGGCGCGTCGTCCCGGCAGCTTCCTGAGCGGCTCATTGACGGCCGCATTTTCAGCCGAGTCGGGCGGCTCTGAAATTTCTGAGAGCAGTACGGCGAAAAGACTGATCGTTCGGTCTCGGCAGGCCGCTTTGATCCTGCTGCGTTCCAGCGGAATCTGCCAAATGCCGGCCTCCAGGTCAAATGCATTCCAAATCGCAGAGCGCACGGCTTTGGTTCGGGCGACAGACCGTCAAAATCGAGATCTGCTTCGGCCCGGCTCCTTCCAGACCGACATGGGCGGGAACCCAACGGAATCGCGGAAGTTCAAGGCAGCAAAACTCCCCGCCTGCCGCCGCATTTAATCAGCGGCTGCTCAGCATTCCCAGAGCGCCCTGCATGTCGGCCGGATTCATCTCAGCGGCGTTCAGCAGACGCATCGTCATCGCCCGCGCCGAAATCCGCTTGATCCAAACGTCCGGCACCAGGCTTCGCGGCCCATATCTCGGCGATGATGGCGTCGACGGGCAGTTTGCCGAGATTGAGAAAACATGCAGACAAAGCGTGCGCCAGCACGCCGAAGCGCCGCAGATGCCGCTGCTCCGCAAGCCGCATTCGCCGCAGCGGCGGCGCCGTCTCCCGAAAGGAAGGTGCGTGCGAAAAGCTCCCGCAGAGGCATG
>CAZUXQ010000248.1:0-2982 GCA_964624425.1 uncultured Sutterella sp. | reverse complement strand
CAAATCATTGAAGGCGCTTTTTTTTTTTTTTTCATGCGATTCGTCAGAGTTTCCGACTTCATGCCGACGCACCCGGTGAGCAAGCGCGCCGTCTATGCGCGCCGCCTTTACAAAGGGAATGCCAAAACAGTGCAGAAGGCCATCCCAGCCAGTTTCGAGGTTTTATGGCCAGGCGTTTACCGCAACTATTCCGCGCAGTGGTCTCTGCTTGAGGCCGCATCGATTCACGGAGTCAAACATCCGTATCGGGACTTTCATACGATTGCACGTGATCTCAACAGCAAAACACTTGGACTTTTTGCCAATGAATGCGACTATTTGGATCGCTTCGAACAAGCGCGATCCTGGGTGCGGAATGCGCACAAGTTGCTGGATACTATTCGCGGTGGACTTGACGCAGGTACGGTCGCCTTGATCCGTTTGGGTAAAAACCAGGGCGCACCGAGTCTTGTTCTTGATGGCACGCCGAGTCCCAAAGCCAAGCCGCATACGCAGTTTTTTGTTGACGACGACGATTTGATATTGCCGTTCGGCTGGGCTCTGCTGGAATTCAAAGCGCAGGAGAACGCCCCCATCAAGGCGTGGTGCGCCGCGCAGAAGACTGCTCGGGTCATTGATCTTGCTGCCGTTCGTCGAGAGCGGCTGGCCGCTCAGGAACGCCTGCAGGCCGAACGACGGGCACGGGAACTCGCCCGCGAGGCCGAGCAGCGCGAGCAGGCCGAAAAACAAAAGCGTTTGGCTATGCTTTCTCCGCAGGAACAGGCGCTTGAAGCGCTGGCCGAGCGACTGCAGGCGTTCCCCGGCACCGTCAAGCCCGGCACGGAACTTTTCAGTGCCGTTCGCGCGCTTCTCAACGATGCCTTGAATTGGCCAGTTGATCTGCAGATAAAGTGTGCCCGAACGATGGGGCCGCTCGTCAAAGCCAAAGGGATGTATCAGGGCAAAGCTGAAAAGGAATTCAAAGCATGTCTGCGCAGTCTGCGCAACGAGGCCTCGTGAGAATGCAGCCGATTGCGCTGAACTGGCCGGTGGCGCGCTACCGATTTGATCTTGAGGTGATGCGCCCGATGCTTCTGCCGGATTATGCCGGCTCGGCTTTCCGGGGCGCTTTCGGCAGAGCGCTGCGCAAGACGGCCTGCATGACGCGCCAAAGTGAATGTACGGCTTGTCCGCGCTTTCGCAGCTGCGCCTATACGTCAATCTTCGAATCGCCCGCGCCGATCGAACATGCCCTGCAGTCGTTCAGCAAGATTCCCAACCCGTATGTCATCGAAGCGCCGCGCGAAGGCGCGCGCGAGCTTGTGCCCGGCGGCGAACTGCAATTTTCAATGGTGCTTTTCGGGCGGGCCTGCCGTCAGCTCGCGCTCATCATCCATGCCGTCAAGCGAGCATTCGAACACGATGTCTGCAGGGGTTCGGCCGTTCTCAAGCGCGTAGTTCACCTCGGAGACAAGGAACAGCGGCTTGTTTGCACCGACGAAGACCCAATCATCAAGCCCCACGAGCAGACCGTAACCCTGCGGCCTCCCGAGGCGCCAGCCGACGTGACGATTTGCTTTGACACGCAGCTGCGCCTGCAGAAAAACGGCAAGGCATACGGTCCCAAAGACATCACGCCCGCGCCTTTTTTCAATGCACTGATCCGTCGAGCAGGCTTGTTGTCGGAATTCCACGCCCAAAAGGCTGAGCTGGACTTTCACGCTTTGTCCGCGCTTGCGCATGCCGTTGAAGCCCGTTCGCTTCTGCAATGGCAGAACTGGCGCCGATATTCATCGCGTCAACAGCACGGCATGTTCATGGGAGGCGTTCTCGGCAGCTGGACCTTTCTGAACCTGCCGCCGGCACTGCAGCTTTTCCTTCAGCTCGGCACTTGGATTCATGTGGGGGAAAACGCCACTTTCGGGCTGGGCCGCTTCCATCTGGCTGAATAAGCAGCCATTGCCTCTGCAAGCTGCCGCCAATTACCGCATCGTAAATTGCTCAGGACAGCTGCCATCGGGCAAAGACTTCAAGCGCACGCATGTGCAATTGCGTGCTTACTTAGGGATCCGCTGAGCAAATGCGCCCTTCCGCCGAAAAATCTGCTTGGATTTTTCAAAATCTCAAATTTGAACGGCTGGACAGCCCAAATCCGCTCAAGCTCCCCTGAAAAGGCCCTTTCGAGCCCGTTTCCCCGGACAACGGGCGCATTTGCCCCATCACTCTCCTTCTCCAGCAGTCCCAAGCGAAGAGATTCGCCGGAGCCGGCATCGTATTGATGCAGCGGGCGTTCTTCCGAATGCCGCGATGCCGCGGTTTCCGACAGTCCGTCTGAAGCTTGATGCGCGCAGATGCATGCTCGACCATGCACTTGATGCTCGGCTTCATGCGTTCGACAGCGCGGCATGCATCTTCATGCCGAAATGCCGTGCGCTTCCTTCCTTTCTGCCTGCCCTTTCAGGATCCCGGCCGTAGGCCGTGCGTGCGGCTTTTCGCGGAAGCCGGCGCCTTGATGAAGCCCGCGTCGACAATTCGGCCTTTGCAGAGCGCCGGTTCGGGCTTCGCAGAGGCGGGCATTGACGATCTCGAGAATTTTCCTTCCGAGGCCGCGCTCTTCCAGGAAATGCCAGAAGTCCAGGATTGCCGCTTCATCCGGCGTGCGGCCGACGAAGCTGAGGCCGACGAGTTTCTCTGCGGCACGGTTCTTCGGCAGAAAGTCCTCCGTCTGCAGACCGCTCATGCTGTGCCGGACAAGCTCGATCTGCAACTGCCAAGGCGCAAGCGCCTCGAGACGCTCAGCCGCTCGTTCAGCACGAGTCCTGCGCGCTTTGCGTCCAAGATCGGCCGGCGGCAGCTGCTGCTTCATGACGAGAACCTGCCGGCTTGAATTCAGTTTGGTTCTGCCGCGCTTCCATGATCAACAGCAAGCATCCATCATCATAATTGGATAAGTTTTGTTATTTTGTTCAGAGGGTCTTTAGATGCTTCTCTGCCGCCCCGCCG
>CAZUXQ010000247.1:0-2986 GCA_964624425.1 uncultured Sutterella sp. | reverse complement strand
GGCCTGCATACGTCAGGCTTCGTGAACGAATAATTGTCCACTGTTATATTTGCGTATTTGCTTTAATGATGCTTAGGCTTCTTCAAAAGAAATTAGAAGTTGTTGGCAACACTTCTCTGCGCAAAAAATCAGCCAAGCGCTCGCCCAGGCGCTGATCCTGCCCATGCCGTCGATAGGCAATGGAATTTCTGCCTTTATGAATGCAGGACTTAATCCCGAATTTTATTCGCCAGTCCGCGCGAACAAAACGGCGGATCATGACGCCCCTAATGAAACTCTTGATTACAAGAATATCTGCTCGGCATTTGATGCAGAAAGAACCGCACGTCCATCAGATGCAGATTTAATAATTCAAGCCGTTGGATTAAAGCCTCTATCCTTGTTTTCTTCTCTAGCGGAAGTGAAGCAGAGACTGGGCATTGCGAATCAGCCTGAGGACGTCATGCTGTCCCCAGATCACATTTGGCATGCACAAAAAATTGGCAAAAACCCTAAAACATCAGACGCAACCCCAGGGCCTTGAAAAATTAAATTCTTCGAATTGCCTGCAAGAGAAGGAAATCTGTGTCTTTCACGTCCTAAACTCGGGAGAACTCTCCGAGAGTCGGCTCCCAGTACGGAGACGGCCGCTTCCATTTCTGCGGCGCATTCCTCGCCGCAAGTCATCAGCGCCGTCTGCGTCCAATATCAGGGCATTCCCAGCCCGGCTCGGACGTCTTGAAAGCTTCAGGCCGTCAGACGCCGAAGCCGGAATGTCCGCGGCCCTCGGGTTTTGGGCTTGCAGAAGACCCTGAGCCGGTTCTTTGCCGTCTCGTTCTCGGCGATCCGCATGCCTGAAGCGTCGACGCCCGGCGCAATTTGAACCGCCTTGGCGGCCCGCAGGCCCGCTGCCCGCCGCATATTTTGATGTGAACGGCTCGCGAAGAAGACCGCCGGACACGCGCTCTCAAGCGGGCGGTTCTAGCCGCAACTGAAGCTCCAAAAGGATCTCGTCGGCGACGCTGCCGCCGAAGTCCGCGCCGGCGTCCATGGAGTACTGATCGGCAGGACGGGCCTTGATTCCCCGGCCGGCCGAACCGCGGGCATGAAGGGCGATGATCTTTTCGCCGCAGCCTTCAGAACGGCTCCTGCGCTTCGGGACGCTGCGCGGCGGAAGCCCCCCGGCGGTTTCCGGGCATCTCCGCCTTGACTTCGCCAAGCGTCTCGGACTTGAGCCGCTTGGCCGTGCGTCCGCTGCGTTCATAGCCGCCACGATGCCTTCCGCTTCAGCTTCTTGGCCGGCTTCCCTTCGCTTTTGGAGAAGCTCGTCGAAGGATCCGTCGAGTTCGACTGCCGCTTCTGCCTGCTCATGGGAGGCTTCCTTGTGCGGCAGAAAAACCAGGATGCTCTCGGCGCACGGACGTTTCATCTGCCTGAAGAGATTTACAACAACATAGGATTTCCTAAGTTTCAGCTCTCCGAGCACTAATTTTCGCGAACTACATTGAAGTCGGCAAAGAAAGACGCCGCACGCGACCCGGAAAAGAAACGGACGGCGACCTTCGGAATTCGATCCTTCATAACTTTCAATTAGGACGCAAGCCATGACGAAAAAATTCGCAGTCAAGTCTCCAATCGCAGCCTGTGCGGCTGCCGCCGCGCTCTTCGCTGCGTTTTCCTGCGCGGCTTCTGCCGCTTCCGCAGTTCAGGCTCCTGCAGCAGTCATCGAAGCGCCGGCCTCTGCCGCCGCCACTCCAATGTCGGCAGCAATTGCGGCTGCAGAAGCCGAATATGCCGGAGCCAAAGCCGTCAATGCCTCGCTTCGCCCCTGCCCCACTTACGGTCTCGTTTGGGACGTTCGCTTGGTCGGCGAAAACGGCGCCCGAATCCGCGCTCTCGTCGACGCCGAAAAGGGCGGGATCGTCGCCGCCGACTTGATGGGGATTCGCGGTCGGAGCTGCAGCGCGGGAATGCCTGCCGACTGCCCGATGCGGAACGGCGATGCACCGCGACGCAGCCGGCATCACGGAGGCGGTCATCACGGCTTCTGGCGGTAATCGGTTCTCCGCATGAATTGAGAAGCGGCGGCGTCCATTTTCCGGTGCGGCCGCTTCAGCTCTGCGGCGTACTCGGCGCCTATACTGTCGACATCCAATGCCCAATGCATGTCGAATCTTTCACATGAACATCCTTCTCATCGAAGACGATCCCTTCATCGCCCGCGCCGTGTGCGCGGCTCTTGCAAGCGAAGCGCATGTCGTGCGCCATGCCGCAAGCGGCCCCGAAGGACTCGCGATGATCGATCTGCCGCTGCCCGACGCCGTGCTGCTCGATCTGGGGCTTCCGGGCATGGACGGCATCGAGGTGCTGAAGCATATTCGGCAGAAGCCGGCTCCTGCCGGAAGTCTCCCCGTCATCATCGTGACGGCGCGCGAAGCACTGGAAAGCCGTCTTGAAGGACTCGACGCCGGCGCGGACGACTACATTCTGAAGCCCTTCCATATGTCCGAACTGCTTGCGAGGCTTCGCGCAGTCGTTCGACGCAAAGGCCCCATTGCCGACGAAGTGCTGCGTGCGGGAAGACTCGCCCTCAATACCGTTACGCACACTTGTTCGGCCGGAAGCGAAAGCGTCACGCTGTCCAAGCGCGAATACGCGCTTCTCGCTGCTCTGATGGTTCGGCCGGGCGCGATTCTTTCGAAACGCGTCCTTGAAGAGCGCCTTTACGCGCCGGGCGACGAACCAGAAAGCAATGCCGTCGAGTACCTCATTCATGCGCTTCGCAAAAAGATCGGTTCCGAAGCCATTGGAAACATCCGCGGCCTCGGCTGGCGCATTCGAGATGCCTGACATTCCGCCGAGAATCCCATGACGAATTCGAACGAGCGCAAAAACCACTCGCTCCTTTGGGAAACAATCGCAGCGATCGTGATCGTGATCGTTGTTTTCGTTGCCGGCTCGGCTTGGTTCACCTTCGACAAAGCTCAGACGCGCGCGCTCGCCGCTC
>CAZUXQ010000246.1:0-3027 GCA_964624425.1 uncultured Sutterella sp. | reverse complement strand
ACGGATATTTATTCGAGAATCGGCGGCGAGGTCTATGCCGGCTTCAAGCGTGAGGAAGGCGCCGTCAAGATGCTTCAGAACGAACTCGCGCATTGCGTGCCGATGAGTGACGAAGAGAGAGCCGAGCTCGAAGCGGCGCTTGAAGCAGAAAAGTCCAGGAGCAGGGAAGGTGCCGCGGCGCTCGCCGACCTTCGCAAAGCCGCCGATTTGAGAAAGTCGCTTGACTCGGCCGAGACTACCCTTGCCGCAGCGCGGGCGAATCTTGCGAACGCCCAAAAGGAAAATGAGAACTTGAAGCCGGTTTCGTCGCAGTGTGCGTGCGCGCGTGCGGCGCTCGTGCCGCTCGAGAAATTCGCTGCGGCGCAGAAAGCGGCGCGCGATGCGGCATCTGCGAAGCAGTCGCTCGAAGCGCACCGCAGGAAGGCGGAAACCGAAAGGGAGGCGGTCGAAAAGGAGAAAGCCTCGAAGGAAAAGGCGGATCTTGAAGACAAGGCCGCCCGCAAGGCGCTCGAAGATTTCATGCCGATTTTCAAGGAGGCGAGCACAGCCGATGCGGAGATCAATATGTTCCGCGAAGCGCTTGAGGCCGACCGCAAGGCTCGGGACGAGGCGGCCGAGCGCGTACGTCTCGCGGCTGAAGAATTGGAGAAGACCGAAAGCGAGGAAGCCGCGGCGCTCAAGGCTGCTGAAGCGGTCAGGAAAGACGTCGAAGAGACTTGCGCCGACGATCTCATTGCAGAACGTCTGAGCGGCATTGAAGCGGCGGCTGATGCGCATCGCATCGCGCAGGAACGGCATGCCGCCGCGAAAAAGACGCTGAAGGATGCCGAAGACTGCGAAAAAACCGCGGTCGACGAAAATTCAAAGGCGCAAAGCACTGCCAATGAGGCGAAGCGAACTGCAGACGAAGCGGAGGCCGAAGCCGGCCGTCTGCGCGAAGCCTATGAGATCGCAATGGCGGGAAGCAGCCTCGAGCAGCATCTCGAAGCGATGCGTCTTGCCGCGAGCAGCCTTTGGGCTTCGCGCTGGCTCCTGACGCTGCAGACTGAAATCGCGAAGGCCGACGAGGTGCTTGCCGCCGATCCTGCAGACGCCCTTCTTTGCTATGCGGACGGCGTGAAGCGGCGTGCGGCCGTCGAAGCGCAGAAGATTCGAGAAGCCTGCCCGTCGCTTGCGGGCGAGCTGACTCCCGAACGCGCAAAGGCTTTCGAAGAAGCGCTCGACAATCTGCGGCTGCAGTCGAAAAAAGCAGGCGAAGCCGAAAAAGCCTTCAGCGAAGCGAAAAGTGCGTTCGATAAGTTTTCGAAAGCGTCGGCTGCCGCCGCGCAAAAGGCTGCCGAAGCGGCTGCCGGCTTGAAGGGAGCCGCTGCCTTGAAGAAGCGCGAAGCGGCGTCGCTCGAAGACGCAAAGAAGCGGCTGGATGAAGCGCGCGACGCCTATCTCGGCGCGGTCGGGGTCTTCTGCAAGGCGGAAGAGCTGCGGGCCAATCCGCCCGCCGCAATCCTGCGGGCGCTCGAATCGAGAAAAGATGCCCGTCAGAAGCTTCTCAGGAAGCGCGACGAAGCGAGTCAGGCATGTCGGGAAGCCGGAAAGGCGAAGGCAATCGCCAAGCAAAAGCTGGCCGGCGAAATCGAAGCGCACGAAATTGCGAGCAGGAAGTTCGATGACGCTGAAAAGACCTTGAACGAGAAGGTCGAAATCCGGATGAAGACCTGGGGCGATCTCAATCCGTCGGCCGAACATGAGAGGCTGACGCTCTCGTGCGGCAAGGCGGCAAAAGATCTTCGCGAAGCGGCCGAGGCGCTCAACAAGAAGCGCGAGGCAGCGGCGGCGGCCGAAGAAGGCGTCAAGACGCTGACGGAGCGTCTTGCGGATGAAGAACGGAAGGCCGGAGAAGCGGACGCAGCATTTGAAGCTGCGCTTCGCTCGTCGAACTTCAAGGATGCGCAGGCGCTCCAAGCGGCTGCCATGCCGATCGATCGGATCGAAGCGGCCGAAAAGCGCGTTGCGGCCGCCAAGGAAGCGTTTGACGGCGCACGCGGCGCTTTGAAGGAGGCCGAGCGCCGCAGCCTGGCGGCGCAAGCCGAAAAGACGGCGCTTGCAAAGGCGTGGGCGCTCGTCGACGGCGACGAGCCCGATCCTGCCAAGGCGATGCGCATCGGCTGGCTTTCCGCCGACGCGCAGACGCTCAGCCTCGAAGAGGCCGAGCTTGACCGCAGGATCAAGAACGCGCTCGGCGCTCAAGGGGAAATCAAAGAAAAGCTCGCGCAGGACGACAAAAAGCGCCAAGAGGCGGCCGAAGCGCAAAAATCTTTGGATGCCGCGCAGAAGAAGCTTGCCGCCTGGGCTCGTCTCAACGGCCTCATCGGGCAGCAGGAAGGAAAACTCTTTCGCCGTGCGGCGCAGCGCCTCACCTGCCGAATGCTTCTCTCGAACGCGAACGAAATCCTGCGCCGGATGGACAGCCGCTACGAGCTTTCGCCCGCGGGGGAAGACGGCCTTGAGGTGTTGGTTCGGGACCAGGACATGGCAGGTCTCGAGCGCACGTCCGCAAACCTCTCGGGCGGCGAAACCTTCCTCGTGAGTCTTGCGCTTGCGCTTGCGCTCGCACGCATCAGCTCGAGAAACCTCCGAGTCGACACGCTCTTCCTCGACGAAGGCTTCGGTTCGCTCGATGCACAGACGCTCGACAAGGCGCTCGACGCGCTCGAAGCGCTGCAGGCCCGCTCGAAGAAGCTGATCGGCCTCATCAGTCACGTGAAGGCCGTGCGAGACCGCATAGACTGTCACATTGTCGTGAAGCCGCGCGGCGTTTCCGGCGAAAGCGAAATTTCGGGTCCGGGCGTGATGCGGCTATAGTTTCGCTTCAGCGGACAGGAAAAGACTGCTCTTGACGGCAAACCGTTGAGGACGGCCGATTGCTTCGGGCTCGTCCGATCAGAAGGAATGAGACATGCCCGCGAAGATTTGCTGCGCGCCGCGTCCGGCCGGAATAGATGCGGCTGCTTGCGCGGTCCAGATGTCGGG
>CAZUXQ010000245.1:0-3055 GCA_964624425.1 uncultured Sutterella sp. | reverse complement strand
GATTGAGGCTTTTTCAACTTCTCTTTCTTTCCGCCTTCATCATTTCTGCTCTTCCTGTCGTCTCGATTATCGGCGCCTCCAGCATTTGCTCCTCCTTTGGTGCCGATGCGCTTCTGAGAGGCCTTGCATTCGCCGCATTTGGCCGGCCTTTTGCCGCCGATTCGGGCGCCTTCTTTTCCAGACTTCCTGCGTCTGCCCGGCGCTAGCCGTGCAACGGCTTCGCCAAGTGCCGCTTCGTGTTCGGCCTGCGGCGATTTGAAGACGCGCTGTCGAACCTTCATGGTCGACGACGCCGGCACGTCGGTTTTGTCTTTCTGCTTCTCATGCAGCTCTTCATCAACAATGTCTCTGCTCGCCCAAGCGAAAGCGTTCTCAAGCGCCGCCGCTTCCCGCGGATCGAGCTGAGCAGGAACAATCACCTCGCCCTTCAAATTCACGATTCCTCGGTAGCCGACCGCTCGGACCGTCATGCCCTGATAAGGCGAATAGCAACGATCTTCGTGCTGATGGCCATGAAAGTACCAACGAATGCCGAGCGACATCGCGAGACGGTCGAGCACTTCGAAACCCTTGCGATGACACCCCGGCGCTTCATGCGTAACCAGAATGTCGGCGTGCTGCTTCAGAAGATTCAAATAAACGGATGGAAAGATTGACGAGCGATGACGTCGCGGCAATCCACCGCGCCACAAATTCCCGCCGCCCATGCAGCGCATGAAAGTCGTTGCGCAGGAATAATTGGGCGGGCCGTCCGGCATCCAAATCTGACCGCGGAATACACCGCCGAGGCCGGCGATTCGCAGGCCGGCAACATTGGCTACGCGCCCGTGAAGGTTGTGGCCCGAAAGGCCTCCGCGCCAGAGAGCATCATAGATATCGTCAGAATCCGTGTCGTGATTGCCGGGAATCCACCACACCTGCGTGTACTTGAGCGCTTCCGCGAGCACCTCTTCAAGAGGCGCAGGCGGCTGCAGATCGCCCAAAATGATCATGGCCGCAGGCTTGTGCTCGCGTGCGGCGGCATTGATATGTTCGAACGAACCATGGGGATCTCCGCAAAAGAAAATCTCCGGAAGCTTTGCGCATGCAGAGCGTCTGCGCCGTCTCGGACGACGGCGCTTGCTCTTTTCGACGTTTAAATCTTTTTGAGTCATGTACGGCCTTCTCTCGGCGCCTTGCTTGTTCGGTTCTTCGGACCAGCTCGAATGTTACTTCGTCTGATAGGACGCAACAATCTTGGCTGCCTGTTCTGCGACGAGGCCGCGCAGCGAGGCCGGCGCCTTCACTTCGAGGCCGGTGCCCCAGCGAAGGATTTGACCGACAAGTTCCGTCGGATTCGCATATGGAACCGTCAAGGTTGCAGTACCGTCCGCATGGCGCATGAGTTGCTGATGCGGATGCCACGACTCGCGCATGATGTACTGAACGAAGTCTTTCCTGACGAGAATTTCGGCAGTCTGAATATCCTTGCCGCGGAAGATTCCGTAGGACTCATCAAGCGTCTTTTGAATCACGCCGATAGAGATGCGGCGCGCTTCGGCTTCAAGAATTTCGGCCTTCCAGACGTTGTCGATTAGAAAGGTGCGCAGACTGTCGGTCTTGTGGCAGTAGGCGTCGACGTACCAGCGGTTCTTGTAGTGCACGAGACGGCATGGCGAAATGACTCGTTCGGAAGCTTCGCCGCGGGAGTTCGTGTAGTACTCGATCAATACCTGACGGCGTTCACAAAGCGCAGCGCCGATCGTCTTGAAGCAGCCTTTTTCGAGATACGGCACGCGATCGGAAATGACGCGCATGCGGCTCAGCATTTCCTTGGGAGCAATTTCGCCGATCGTAAGAAGATTGGCAACGCGGGCGCGCAAAGGCTCGAGTTCGCGATAAATCACGGAATGACGGTTTCTCGAGAGATGCTCGAGATTGTCGATCGTCGACAAGAGCGTATAGAGTTCCTCGGAATTGAACCACGTATGGCGTTGCGGCGTGCCGTCGGGATTCCGTTCGCGGCGGCCGACAACCGGACGATTGAGGTCGCCCAACCCGCGCTTGGAGTAGACGTAGCCGCCCTGGGCGCGGGAATAAACAATCGGCGCATTGAGTTCTTCGCGCATATAGCGAAGATCGCGCTTCAATGTCGGTTCGCTCACGCCGAGCACCGCCTGAAGTTCAACCGACTTGACAATGCCTTTTTCAGAAATCATTCGGTCGATGATGAGGCGGCGCATGCTGTTTTTCATAACTACTCCTAATTTGCGCGGCGCTTCATGCAGAAAGCATCAGCTACACAGATGATTCGTTTTTAGATTTCCGGCGCGCGCAGAGGCTGCAAATTTTTGGGCATATATTGTATCGTGAATTGAGCCTTTACACGAAAAATCCCACGTATCTATGGGTTTTCGCGCATTTCATATCTGCCGATCCTCAGCCGTCCTTGAGGATGTCGACGCCCTTGGGTGCATTGAATTCGAAATCGGCAGGCTTCGCATTGGTCGGGCCGACATCTGAAAATTCAAGCCGCGTGACCTGTCCGAACGAATCTCTGAACTGCGCGACGCTTGGGAAAACGCCATCCTTGAAGATGAATTCGAGCATTGTGAAAATCTCGCCTTCAGGAGGCGCAACAAATACGGCTGCGCAGCCTTCGTCTTCAAGCGCCGAAATCTCCCATTCGTCCGGGATTTTGCCTTCGCCGAACAGGAACGCCGCAGGCGTCGACGAAATCGCTGCCGAAAGCATTTTCTCCGTCACCTGCATGAGATCCTCGTCATAGAGCCAAAGCATTTTGCCGTCAGACACAATCACCTGCCGATAGGGATCCTCATAAATCCACTCGAAATACCCCGGACGCAGGAACTTGAAATGTCCGCGCGAAACGGATCCTCTGCGGCCTTCGCGATCGAAAGCAGTCTGCTTGAATTTGCCGACAGCGCTTTGGATTTTCGCCAGGAAGCGCTCCAGCAGTTCCTGCCCGTTCTCCTCGGTCGACTTATCGGCTTCGGCAGCCTGCAAGAGGCTCGGAACAAACCTCGCAACATGCAATGCGACCACAGCCGTCAGA
>CAZUXQ010000244.1:0-3075 GCA_964624425.1 uncultured Sutterella sp. | reverse complement strand
CGCCGCCGCCAGTCCGCTCAGCAGACTCTGTTCTTTGCTGAAATGCATATTTCAGTTAACCATCAGTTAAAAAATTAAAATCCGGCATGTTCGCGAATCGAAGCGACGATCAGCTTGAACATGCCGTAAATCAAAGACAAGCCAAGGAAGATGCCAAGAGTAAAGACGAATTCCCGCGGATAACGGGATTCGTCCGGCATCGTAGGCTCTTCAATCGGCACGATGTAGCGCGATTTCGACAGCAGCGTGGTTCTTGCCGTCTCGAACGCCGCCATGGCCGCAGTCAGCTGCTTTCTTGCAAACTCCGCCTCCAGAGAAAGCGTTTCGTACTCGGATACCCATGCGCTCAGGACATTCTCCTCATCGGCGCCGACGATCCTTCCCTTCTCCTGCTCGAGCTGCTTTT
Organism: uncultured Sutterella sp.; assembly: GCA_964624425.1. Classification (GTDB taxonomy): domain Bacteria; phylum Pseudomonadota; class Gammaproteobacteria; order Burkholderiales; family Burkholderiaceae_F; genus Sutterella. Next base: position 2,669 of record CAZUXQ010000244.1, on the reverse strand, counting down.
CCACGGCCTCAAGACGATTCTTCAGCAAAGCCATCTGGGGCGCTTCAGAACTCATGAATCCCGCCGCTTCCTCAATCTGGGCCTTCAGCTGCGCGCGCTGCCCTTCAAGCTCAAAGACGAGCGACTGCAGACCCGATGCCGCTGCCTGCGGATCCATCTCCCGATGCTTGTCGCGAAAGTCTTCCAAGGCCTTTTGAGCTCCGGCCACTCTCGAGCGCGCAATTTTTATTTCGCTCTCAGCCAGCTTCAGGGCGTCCGATCTGGCCCTTTCGTTCATTTCATTGATCAAGCCTTCGCTGAGAGCAAGAACCTCCGACGAGACGGCATGAGCCATTTCCGGCGAATAGGCCCGCACCGTAAACGTGACGATTCCCGTATCCGGATCCACTGTGGGCTTCGCAACGCAATTCCAAAACTTCGCCTTGTCCCAGCTGCTGGGATTCGCGGACAGACGGCTCACGACGTCGCTGCTTCTGTCGCTGTAGTGCTCCACAACCTTCAGCTTGCGGTCCAGCGCCTCGAACACGTCCGGCGACCGGATGTACTGATCTACGATTTCAGCGTCCTGAATCGTCGAATTCGCCGTTCTGAAAAACTGCGAAGCGAAGTCCATGGTTATGGACGTTTCCGTCCCGGATCTGACCGCAAACTTCGTCTCCGACTCGTACATCGGACTTGCGGCAAGCGCAAAATAGCCGAAGGCCAGAACGGTCGGCAGCGCGACGAAGACGAGCGCCTCCTTCTGAAAGCCGCTCCGTCTTCTCCACCATTGCGAAAGAGCAGCCGCTCCCCGAATGTCCGAAGAAGGGGAATTGGGCTCCGCCGCATTCTCTGAAGCCGGCAATCCGGCTTCCGCCGCTTCCGATGCCGCCGCTGTCTTAACGTTTTCCATCGCAAATTTCCGAATAATGCCGAATTGCGTCTTCAAGATTCGGGTAGTAGCTCAAAATGCCGCTTTGGAGCACAGCCCCGCAAACGCAATTCTGCCTTACCGACGCCAAACTGTGTGACACAAAGATAAGCGTTGATTTCGAGATTCTTTCCTTCAGCGCAAGATTCGCCTTCTTTCGAAAAACCGCGTCGCCGACCGAGAAAGCTTCATCGATCAAGTAAAAGTCGAATTCAATGGCCATGGACAGACCAAATGCCAGCTTGCTCTTCATGCCGGACGAATACGTCTTCACCGGCATGTCGAGGTAGTCGCCCAATTCGGTGAAGTCCTCTACGTATTCCGCAACCTTGCCGATGTCTGCGCCGTAAATCCGGGAAACAAAGCGAAGATTCTCGCGCCCCGTCAGGGAACCGTGGAAGCACCCGGAAAAGCCGATGGGCCAGGAAACCCTCGACGTCCGAGTCACTCTCCCTTTGTCCGGCGCTTCCGCGCCCCCAATGATTCGAATCAGCGTCGACTTGCCGGATCCGTTCAACCCCAAAATCCCGATGCTTCTGCCCTCCTCCATTCGCAGGCAGACATCGTTCAGAACGACGCGGAATCCGTCCTTCAGCGGATACCGCTTGCAGACATGCTGCAGTTCAATCATTGATCCTTTCTCCGCGAACGAACATGTCTTTCCAACAAAAGGCCGATCGACAAGCTGACAATCGTGAATGCAGTCGTGTACAAGGGATTCACGCCGTCGACCGCATATGCGTCGTAAAGGCTCATCCGCAGCATTTCCACAAGCTGCAGAATGGGATTCCAAAGAAGAACATCCACAACATCCTGACTGAAGGCGGATGCCGAAAAAAACACGCCCGACAGAAAAAAGAAAATCCGCAGAGCCATCGGAACGATTTTGTCCAGAACAGGAAGAAACACTGCCAGAGAACTCAGCATCAATCCCATTCCCAAAGCGCAGAAGGGCGAGATCAAGACAACATACAGCGCCGCAAGCAAAGAGGAAGGACGGAATTCGCTTCCGAGCATTACGTCGACCGAAACAATCAGCACCGTCGTGCAGATCTGCGTCGCCGACAAGACCAGCACTCTTGCCAGCATGACGTCCAGTTCCGTCACCTGAGGAAACGTCAGCAGCGCCCGGTTTCCCGCAACCGCCGTCATGCATCTGCTGATGCTTCCGCTGAAAATGCTCCATACGCCGAAACCCACGGCCAGGAAGAGCGCCATGCTGATGCCGTGCGGCGCATGCGCGCCCATGTACGCTCTCAGCGCCCAGAACACCCCGATGCTGAACGCCGACTGGATGAGCACCCAAAGATACCCCAGCCTGCTGCTGCCGTTGATCGTGTGGATTTCGCGCAGCATCAGGGCCGCAAGCACCCTCGCCTGCACCAGAGCACCGTTCCGAAGCACTGTCGAAGCTTCCATCGCACTGCTCCGCGCCGCAGCCTCATCGGCCGAGAGGCTCAACGTAGCGCCAGGTTCCGGAAGCCGTCAGGCAGACGGAAGCCGCGGCCTCTCCGCTCTCGGACCGAACCTTCAGGCGCTTGCATCGCTCGCCGAGACCATTCCTGTACTCTGCCGAGACGCTCACCTGAGCCGTTCCGAAGGGCGTGCCGGAAAGAACGGCTGCGTCGCCGATCTCCAGGGCGCCGGCCGTCTCGGCAAAAGCCCGTTCGACGACGCTCTGATCCGCATCCGCAACCGGCGCCGGCATGGAGGCCGGCTGATGCAGTCCTCTCGGCGCGGACGCACACCCCGCAAGCAG
>CAZUXQ010000243.1:0-3081 GCA_964624425.1 uncultured Sutterella sp. | reverse complement strand
CCGCGGCCGATGTCGTCTTCAACAGCGACGACCATCTGCTTCTCTGCGCGTCGACCGCCTCGGGCAAGACCGAAGCGGCATTCTTTCCAATCCTCACGCTTCTCGCGGAAGACCCGCCCGCAACGGTGGGAGCGCTCTACATCGCGCCGTTGAAGGCCCTCATCAACGATCAGTTCGTGCGCTTGAACGAACTTTGCAAAGAAGCGGGCATCCCCGTCTGGGCCTGGCACGGCGACGTCGCGCAGTCGAAGAAGCAGCGCCTTTTGAAGCAGCCGCGCGGAATTCTTCAGATCACGCCCGAGTCGCTTGAAGCGCTCATGATCCGAAAGCACGCCGACATTCCCAGACTTTTCAGCGGCCTGCGCTTCGTCGTGATCGACGAAATCCATTCGCTTATGCGCGGCGACCGAGGCGGCCAAACAATCTGCCTCATCGAGAGGCTTTCCCGCCTTTCGGGAAGCAGTCCGCGGCGAATCGGCCTCTCGGCGACAATCGGCGACCCCGCAAAGGCTGCGGCCTTTCTCGCAAGCGGCTCGAAGCGCAAGACGGCCGTTCCCATATTGAAAGCTCCGCCCACGACGTGGCGTCTTTCCGTCGCGCACTTCTTCAAGTCAATCGGTCCCGAACCCAACTGTCCTGCGTCGGCGCCCGAAAGCCTCTCGCTTCCTCCCGCGACGGACGCGCCAACCCCAAAAAGCGACGATGCTCCGGCCAATGCGGATCCGGGCCTGGGCTACATCTTCGAGCACACGAAGGACAAGAAGTGCCTCGTATTTGCCAATTCGCGCGAAGAAGCCGAAGCCGTCACGTCGACCTTGCGCCGCTACTGCAAGATCAGAAACCAGCCCGACCGCTTTCTCATTCATCACGGAAACCTCTCGACCGCGATCCGCACGTCGGCCGAAGCCGACATGCGCGACGACGACGCGTCGGCAACTACGGTCACGACGGCGACGCTCGAGCTCGGCATCGACATCGGCCGCCTCGAGCGAGCGTTCCAGATCGATGCGCCTTACGCCGTGAGCGCGTTCCTGCAGCGAATGGGCCGAACGGGCCGTCGGAACGACCCGCCCGAAATGTGGTTCGTGCTGCGCGAAGACCTGCCGGACCCGCGCGGAATGCTGCCGGGCGCAATTCCCTGGCGCCTGCTGCAGGCGATCGCCATCATTCAGCTTTACCTCGAAGAGAAATGGGTGGAACCCCCGAAACTCGATCGACTTCCCTACAGCCTTCTCTATCACCAGACAATGTCGACCCTGATGAGCGAAGGGGAGCTCAGCCCAAGCGAACTCGCGCGCAAGGTGCTCACGCTCGCGCCCTTCGGGCGGATTTCGACTGAAGACTACAAGGCGCTTCTCATTCATCTCCTGCAAAACAATCACCTCGAGCGCACCGAAAAAGACGGCCTCATCATAGGGCTCTCGGGAGAGCGCATCGCAAACAGCTTCAAGTTCTACGCGGTCTTCAAGGAGAACGAAGAATTCGCAGTGCGCTCCGATTCTCAGGAACTCGGCACGATCGTGCGGCCGCCGCCAGCGGGAGAAAAAATCGCCATCGCCGGCCACGTGTGGAAAGTCGACGAAATCGACTTCAAGCGCCGCGTCGTGTACTGCCACAGAGTCGAAGGCCAGGTACCCGCCTTCTTCGGCCTCTGTCCGGGCGACATTCACACGAAAATTCTCGAACGGATGCTCGGCGTGCTCGCCGAGGAGCGCAGCTACCCGTATCTTCTGCAGAACGCGAGGAAGCGCTTGGCGCTTGCGCGCAATGCGGCAGCTCCCTCAGGAATGCTCGAGCGCCCGCTCATTCATTTGGGCGGCAGGTTCTGGTGCCTCTTCCCGTGGCTCGGAACCTATTCCTTCATGGCTTTGGAACGTCTTCTCAAGATCAAGTGCGCGGACGCGCTCGGCATCGAGCAATTCGACAGCGCGAAGCCCTATTTCATGCGCTTCCAAATGCGTGCGAGCGAAGAAGCGTTCTATGAGGCGACGGCCAAAGAAGCCGCTCGCAACTTCGACCCGCTCGAACTCCTCTACCCGACCGAGCTGCCGGTTTTCGAGAAATACGATGAATATCTGCCGGCCTCCTTGGTGAGGAAGGGCTTTGCCTGCGGCATTCTCGGCATCGACGAGATGCGCTCGCGCGTGCTCGCGTGGCGCAGCGCCGCGCCGTACGCCTTCCGTCCCGCGAACGAACCGCGCAATGCCGACAGCAGGATCGACGCCTCGAAAGCGCTCGTCTGAGCGCTGGCGCTACCAGTTCGCGCCGAAGACGCTTCGGAAGATCTCAGCCCCTCGGGCGAGATCTAGACGGTCCGGATGCGTTTCTGCGGCCGCGCGCCGCGCGGCGCGCTCAGAGGCCGCTCTTCCGCCCAGCATGGCCGTCATGCGCTCGAACACGTCCGGATCGATGCGCCCGCGGCAAAGGAACGTTTCTTCGAGCGTATTGCCTCGACCGGCAGCAGCGAGCGATTCGGCCGTTCTGCGCATCCATTCCTTGGCGCGTTCATCTTCGGGGTTGCCGCCCATCGTGGCGAAGCAGCCGATGCGCTTTCCTTCGAAGAGAGGCGCAATCGCGAGCATGTCTTCGGGGGCATTGCCGCGGTCGCACCAAAAGCCCAGCAGCACGGGATTGAACTTCGACAAATCCTTCGGCAAGTCCTGCGGCTTCACAAGGACGGCGCCAGGGAGCACGTCGCAGATCGCGTGCGCGAGGATCATGGTGTTCCCAGTGCGGGAGCTGACGACAATCAACGGAACGGATTCGGCTGTCGGCTGAAGGGATGGATCGCTCATGGGTGTTCGGAGAAGGAATTCAGAGTTCTTAGTTTAGCAAGGACTTCCGGTCGGAAAATCCATCTTGGAATTGACGCGAATTCGGCCTTGCTGATCTGACGAGCCGGCAGGCGGCATGCAAGAGAGCGCAAAAAAACTTTGCGGGCGAGTCGGTTGGGGACGGCTGATCAGCAAAGGCAGCGAAGCGGCCGCAAGGATCAGCCGGCGCAATTTATTTCCGGCCCGGCTCTGACTCTTCTGATGCCGGCTTCGTTGCGCTCGGCCGCAATTCGCTCCTCATCCTCAA
>CAZUXQ010000242.1:0-3095 GCA_964624425.1 uncultured Sutterella sp. | reverse complement strand
AGAACGCGCGCGTCGTTGATCCAGTAAACGGCATCGACGGACAAATGGATGTTGCAGTTGAAAACGGCCGAATCGCTGCCGTCAGCCCGTCGCTTGAGGGCGGCGCGAAAGAGTCCGAAGACCTGACCGGGCTCTGCCTGATGCCGGGTCTTGTCGACCCTCATCTTCATTTGGGCAGCATCTTCGGCTCGCCCTACGGGAGCCGCATGGCCGCGCTTGCGGGCGTGACGACCTGCCTTGATATGGCTGGTCCCGTCGACGACATTCTTCATTATGCAAAGGAAACAGGCTCGGGCATCAACGTGGCGATGCTCGAAGGGTTCGATCCCAATGCGGCCTTCGGAACGGAATGCCCGAGCGAAAACGCCATGAAGGCCTATATCGAAAAGACGCTTGCAAAAGGAGCGCTAGGCGTGAAGCTCATGGGCGGGCATTGGCCGCTACCTCTGAAAACATGCCGCGAAATGGTGAGGCTCGCCAATGAACTCGGCTGCTACATCGCCTGGCATGCGGGCACCCATACGGCAGGCTCCGACATCTGCGGCATGCGCGAAGCAGTTGCGGCGGCCGAGGGCTGCGACCTTCATCTCGCACACATCAATGCCTACTGCCGCGGACGCGTGAATTCGGTGAGGGAAGAGGTCGAAGAAGCGATCGAACTCCTCAAGGCCAATCCGAACATCTGGTGCGAAAGCTACGTAAGTCCGATGAACGGCACGATCCTCGCCTGCGACGACGAGGGCTGTGTGATCGACCACGTCACGCAGAACTGCCTTAAAAGCTTCGGCGAACCCATGACGGCAGAAGGGCTCAAGGCCTGCATCCGCCGGGGGCGTCTCTTCGTCGTGCGCGATACGGGCTTCGTTTCCGAACTCGTCGGAGGTGAAGATGCGATCGGATGCTTCGAATCGATGGGCACCAAGACAGCCGGTTCCTTCCCCGTGAATCCCGCGCTCTCGCGCTTCATGATCGCCGAAGCGAAGCGAGACGACGGCACCTTCGTCGTCGATGGAATTTCGACGGACGGCGGCTGCATTCCGCGAAACGTCGGCATCGCGGTAGGACTTTCCCTCGTGAAGTTCGGCGCGATGACGCTCTCCGAATTTGTCGTGAAGACGTCGGTCAACCCCGCTCGCCGCTTGCGCCTCGCCGATCGCGGTCATCTCACCGTCGGCGTTCCGGCCGACATCACCGTCTTCGACTTCGAACGCCAGCAGGCCGTCGAAACGATCGTGGGCGGCAAGACCGTGATGAAGAACGGCGAACTCTTCGGCGACAGCCTTACCTTCGTGACGACTGCCAAAGGCGAAGCCGTGCTCGAGGCCTCCGGCTTCGAGACGATCGTGGTAGACATCGCAAAGCCCATGCTGCCGCGCTTCAAGGTGCAGTCTTGAATCTATGAGGAGCGAAAGAAGGAGCCGGATACGGAAGCAGACGTTCGTATCGGAAAAAGGCTGCTGTCGGCTGCCGGCAGTCGACGGTCAAGCGCTTCGCTCCTTCTCTGCGACGCGATCGGAGCATGGACGATGCTCTCGTGCGTCATGTCCGAGGAGAGCTTCTTCGCCGTTCTTCCTGCGTCTGCGGCGCTCGAGGCCTGATGCGCAAGTCTCGCATCACCGAATGTGATCCATGAAGGACTTCGCGGGGAAGCCCACGGACTGAGAAGCCATGATGCGTTCAGCGGGCTTGAGCCTCAGGCTCTCTTCGAGCATTTCGCGCTTGAAGCCTGTCTTGGCGACGGTTGAAAGACCCATCGAGGCCGCGGCGAGATAAACAGACTGAATCTTCGCGCCTACGGCGATTGCGACGGAGCGCTCGCGCACTTCGTCGATCACTTCGGGCGTCCATCCGTCGGCGCTGAAGCGCTCGGCGAATTTCTCGGCAAGCATCGTCAAAACGCTTCGCGTGCGCTCGAAATTCGCGACATACAGAATTTCAACGGGCGGCAGCATGAGCTTGGGCTGTTCGACGAAGCGCGTTTCTGCCCGCAAATCGTCGGGCGAGCAGAAAATAAGTCCGCAACGCTCCGGCACCCAGCGCCAGACGCCGTTCGATTTAAGCACGTAGATTTCGGTTTCGCGCCGGTCGAGTGCCGAAGGCGTCGTGCGCTTGCCGTTCGGGCGGTTGATGCCGTCGGCGGCGAAGAGGAGGTTCGAGAGCATCGGATCTGGAATGGGTTCGTTGCTGAAGCTTCGCGCGCTCTTTCTTTGGCAGAGCGCTTCCATCAGCGGCATCGTCATGCCGGACGGGGCTGCGAATGCGCGAAAGACGTCGCCCGGGTCCTTTCTGCTTCTCAAGGCGCGCTTTGCGCCGAAGCGTCGATCCAATTCGGCCTTGAGGTCTTCGAATTCGATGGCGAGTGCTTTCTGTTTTTCTCTGAGCTTCTTCAGAGCTTCGCTGACGGCTTCTTTGGTGATCGGTGCGTGGATGAGGTTTTTGATGGGCATGAAGCGTTTTCCTGCTGTTCTTCGTCGTTTTGTCTTTCGAGCGGATCGATGAAGTGATCCTAACGCAGGCAAACAGCTTCAGGGGCGTTTCACCCTCAACCTCCCTGGAGCTTTCCGCCCTGTAGGCCGCTTTCAATGTGCTGCCGGCATGCGCCGGAACCGGCTGCTTCGCTTTTGCGTCGCTGCGAAGGGCGGGGACAAACCCGCAGAGAATCGCGCCAAACCCGACGTCGCTCGCAAGATTTCGGTACGAGAACGTCCGGGAGAAAGGCAGTGCCGGCTCGATGAGAGAGCGCGGCGCCCCATGGCGGCCGAGACCGCCTTGAACCCTGTCGTGAACAGAAGGCATGCGGCGCCCGCCGCGAAGGAGACGGTCCGCGGCCGCGAGCGGCGTCACAGCGGCGATCACGGTTTTGTTGAGCCGTGCGCAGCGGCATATAAGCAAAGCCCGCGGCGAGGCAGATGCCGATGGAAGAATAGGAGAGACTCGAAAAGAAGGTTCTTGATTGACTTTCAGAACCGAGAAGGACTGTCGATCCGGCTGCCGTGACGGCGCCGATCCAGAGATTTCTCGGAGCTTTCTTCGCCGCAACAGTTCCGATGGTTTCGGCTCAGATGGGCGAACCTCCAATCGCGATCGCCGTGCCG